>DATKQS010000021.1 GCA_035532555.1 Thermoplasmata archaeon
GGTGCCGACGGCGACCCATGCGAGTTGGATGAACCCGGTCGAGACGCACGCGAAAGGCATCGAGGAGCTGGCCCTGCCCGGCACGGAGTTCACCTCGGTGGTCGAGGTAGGGGATGCCTTGGATCGGGCGGTGACCTATCGAAACGAAGAGCGAGAGAAGCGGGGGAAGAGGTTCCGGGACACGGTGAGAGGGGACCGACGCCACCTGGCGAAAGTCCCGGTGTGGCTACGAGGTACGAATCCCGAACATCCCGCGTGGCCGGTCCACTAGGTCGCTCGACGCGAGCGGAGAACGCCCGATGAACTCCGGTGGCCCGACGCAGTTGGAGGAAGTCGAGGTAATGCCGGAGAGGCTGGAAGCTGAGGGGCCGACCCTCAGCGAGCGAATGAAACGTGGACCGTCGGACGCTTACCGCGAACGCTCCTCGGGCTGCCCTCATCGACCGAGGGTGACCCGCCGGAGTCCGGTCCTGACCATGGGGCTCGCCGTTGCGGTGTGCGCGCTTCTCCTGGCAACGACGGCATCGGCTCCGATAGGTGCCGGGAGCGTCGGCAGCCCGGGCTCGGGTCCGGCTGCCCAGAGTGCCCCGGGTGCGCCCGCTCCGATCGCCCTGTACATGGTAACTCTAATCGAATCCGGGCTAGCGGTCGATGGCGCTTACAGCGTCGTCTGGGGGATTGCCATCACGGGGGGCCTCTCGTATTCTTCAACCCTGGGAATCATATCGGTGTACTTGGCGAACGGAACGTACCAGTATACGACCCACTCTAGCGACAACACACGAAGTGCCCCTCCCGGGACGTTCACCGTTCGCGGGGGGCCCGCATCGGTGTATGTCGCCTACGTTTCCGTGACATCCGTAATCACGTTCACGGAAGAAGGTCTTCCGAACGGGACGAACTGGACGCTGTCGGTGGACGGCAGCCAAGCCAGTTCGACGACCGACTCGATAGTGTTCGTGGAATCGAACGGATCTAGTTCTTTCGCCGTGACGGAAGTGCCCGATTACCAGGCCTCACCCACGGCCGGGTCGGTGATGGTCGGAGGGAGTCCGATCACGCAGGCGATCGTGTTTTCCCGCATCACACCGGGGATCTACCGGTTGACGTTCGTCGGGAGCGCGTTACCATCGAACGCGACATGGTCGATCGTTCTGAACGGTGCGACCGAGAACGTGGTCGGGAGCACTCTGGGCCTGAGCGAGCCCAACGGGAGCTATTCGTTCACGGTCCTTCCCCCGCTGGGGTACGCTGCGAGCCCGACCTCGGGAACGGCCGTCATCAACGGCAGCGCCGTCCCGGTCCCGATCGACTTCAGTCAGAACTCGGCGGGCAGCAGCTCGGGGATCTCCGGGTTCGATTACTTCTGGGGCGCCTTCATCGTCATCGCCATCGCGATCGCAGTATTCGCCGTCCTTTGGGTGTGGACCAAGAGCCGGGGCCCGCCGCGCGGATTCTGACGGCGGGCCCGGCGGTGGATGGGGCCGGGGTCCGTGCCATCGGCGTGGGGGGGTTTGGGGCTCGAGTCCGAGGGAGTAACAGCTCCCGGCGTCCCGCTCCCATGCTATATACTAGCACGGGTGCCAGAGGATTCCGATGGCAGCAAGCCCGCTGAGCCGGTTGCGCGCCTCCTTGAACCGGGCGGACGCGCAGATCCAAACGGCGATCGCTCGAAGGCTCGAGATTGCGAGGCGCATCGGCCATACGAAGCGGGCCCAGGGTCTGCCGGTCCGCGACTACGCCGTCGAGCGCCACGTGGTGGGCCGATGGAGGGCGGCCATGGAAGGGATGGGCGTACCCCCCGAACGAGGTGAGGCGCTCGCCCGATGGCTCGTCGAAGAAGCGGTGCGAGTGCAGGAGCAAGTTGGGGAGGCGCCCGAGCATCGCCGGAAATCGGCCGATATCCTCGTGATCGGAGGCGCCGGATCGATGGGACGCTGGATGGTAGAATTCTTCCGGGCCGGGGGCCACCGCGTGGCGGTCTGGGATCCCCGCGCACCGCGCGGAATCCCCGCCGAGTTCCGCTCGGTGAGCGACTTCGGTGAGGCGGCACGCACGGCCGATGTGATCGTCGTCGCCACGCCGATGCGAGTGGCGCCGACTGTGTACAGAGATCTGTGGGAAACGCGAACGCGAGCGACGATCTTCGATATTCTCTCGATCAAGGCCCCCCTCCTGCGCGCGATTCGGCACGGGCGAACGGCGGGATTTCACGTCACGAGCGTGCATCCGTTGTTCGGGCCCGCGACCCGCACCCTCTCCGGAAGGAACTTACTCATCCTCGATTGTGGGGATTCCCGGGCCAACCGGGTCGCCGAGGACCTGTTCCGCGCGAGCTCGCTGTCCGTCCACCGCCTACCGATCGAAGGGCACGATCTCCTCATGGCGGATGTCCTTGCCCTTCCGCACGCGACCAGCCTTCTCTTCTCCCTCGCCCTGGTCCGCGCCGGTCATAAGACCGGGGATCTCGCGCGGGCCGCGCCTACGTCCTTCACCCGCCAGGCCGACGTAGCGCGGGTAGTGACCGGGGAGAACCCTCAGCTCTCTTACGATATCCAGGCCCTCAACCCGATGTCCGAGGCGCTCTTCGAGCGCATGGCCGAGGCCCTCGAGACAGTGCGGCACGTCGTTCGATCCGAGGACCAGGAGGGTTACAACCGGCTCGTGGGAGAGTCGCACGCCCTGCTCGAACGCGAGTACCCGTCCCTGGGCATGGAGCTCCTCGTCGCGACGCCTCGCCCTCGATCCGACGGTCGAACCTGAAGCTGCATCCGGGAGGGAGTTCCGGGGAGTCGCGAACGTTACGCGCGAACTTCGGACGCCGATCCGAGACCACGGCCCGACGGGCGCGGGATCGGTCCCGCGAGGACGAAGGTTCAAATAAGGTATCGATTTCGATACCCCCCGATGGCCCGATCGATCGTCTCCGACTGGTCGCAGTTCAAGGTCGCGGTCCGCACGCAGATCGCGGGGTACGTGCAGACCTCCCGCTTCTGGATCGTCTTCGCCATCGTGCTCGCCATCGGGGGCGGCATCTCGATCGCGTTCATGATCAAGGGCGGCGTGTTCGTGCACGGGGCGTTCGGGGCCACCGCGACGGCCTACATCGCCGGGCTGCTCGGGTTCGTCAGCTTCCTATCCATCGTCACCGGCGCGTTATTCGGCGGGGACGCGATCTCGACCGACTTCGGCACGAAGAGCGGATTCTTCACGCTCGCCCTGCCCGTCAAGCGCCGCATCCTGCTCGGGGGCCGGTTCGTGGCCGCGTTCCTCGTGAGCGTGCTGCTCCTTTCGATCTTCTATGCGTTCGCGCTCTTCGGCGGGATCTACTTCTATTCGTTCGGGACCGTTCCCTGGTTCAACCTCGCCCTCGCCTATCTCCTCGACATGCTGCTCCTCCTCGGGATCCTCGCCTTCGCGTTCTGCCTGAGCTCGGTGTCGAAGAGCCCGGCGATCGGACTCGTGGTGACCATCCTCGTCCTCCTCGTCGTGTTCAACATCATGGACGCCATCCTCACGGCGCTCGTGGGCCCCGTGTACATCCTCTGGTCGATCCTCTACGCGGCGGCCGCGATCCCGACCACGGTCGAGTACGGGCTCGCGGCGGGATCCCCGGCCCTCTGGCAGTCGACGATCATCATGGCCCTCTATACCGTGATCTTCCTCGCCATCGCGCTCGTGCTCTACGATCGCCAGGAGACCTAGGAGGAAGTCATGCCGAGTTTGGAGGCCCGTCACCTGACGAAGCAGTACGGTTCGTTCTTCGCGTTGAACGACGCGTCGTTCGAGTTCGCGGGAAACGGCGCGATCGGCTATCTCGGCCCGAACGGCGCCGGGAAGACGACCACGCTGAAGATGATGACCCACCTCGCCCACCCGACCCACGGCGAGGCGTTCATCAACGGCATCGACGTCCACGTCGACCCGAAACGGGCCCTGTGGGACGTCGGTACCGTGATCGAGTCGCCGGAGCCATACCCCTGGCAGACCGGGACCGCCGCCCTCGAGATGGTCGGGGACCTGCGAGGGATGAGCCGCGCCGACACGAGAGCGCGGATCCGAGAGCTCACGACCGAGCTCGATCTGCCGCCGATGGAGCGCAGGACGGGAAAGCTCTCGAAAGGGCAACGCCAGCGGGTCGTGATCGCGGCCTCGCTCCTGAGCGATCCGGCGATCATCATCCTGGACGAGCCGACGAGCGGCCTCGACCCCGCGGAGCGCATCGCGATCCGCAACATCCTGCTCCGCCTGAAGAAGGAGCGGCTGATCCTGATGAGCTCGCATCTCCTGAGCGAGGTCACCGAGATCTGCGACCGCGCCGTCTTCATCAACCAGGGCAAGATCCTCCTCAACGATACCGTCTCGGCGATTTCCTCCATGTACGCGGAGACCGAGGTCGACGTGGAGTTCACCGAGCCGATCCCCGCCGAGCGGTTCGTCGCGCTTTCGGGACTGGCCGACGGCGTGAGCCTGGTCGAACCGACGCGCTTCCGGATCACCTACGATGGCCGGGAGGAGACCCGGGTCGCGATCCTGCGCAAGTGCGTCGATCTCGGGCCGGTGCGCAGCTTCGCGGGCGCCACCCTGACCCTCGAGGACGCGTACATGAAGCTGATCGGCGTCGATTCCCGCGCCGGGACGATGGCGTCGACCCAGGGCCGGACCTGAACCGCTGCGGCCGCACCCAAGGGCCGACCCGGCCGGACGGACCGATCACTCGTCGAACAGCGCGCGGCGCTCTTCGGGCTCCTGGTACTTGTGGATGACGTCGACGAACGTGGAGTGGGACCAGGTGAGAGGCGTGGCGGACTTCGGCTCCCCCGTGGCCGCGTCGACCTGCTCCGGCAGCATCTGGGTGGGCGTGGCGTGCTCCGCGGCCCATTCGATGAGCTTCCGGCAGCGGTCCCGGTCCCCGAGCCGCAGGCGGGCCTCGGCGAGCCAGAGCGTGCAGATGATCCAAGGGTTCTCCGAACCGTAGTAGGTGTCCCCCTCGTATCGGGCGACGCCGCCGAAGCGCTGCGACCAGAGCCGCGCTTCGACCGCATCGACCACGTCGCGGGCGCGCGGATCGCTCCAGGGGACGAGACCGAGCTTCAGGGCGAGCAGGATGGAGGAGTCGACGCGCTCGTCCCGGGGATCGAGCGAGCGCAGGAAGCGCTGCCGCTTCGCGTCCCAGAGGTGCTCGACCGCCGCTTCCCGGATCTCCCGGCCGGCGTCCCTCCAGACGCTCGGCTCCTTGCCGATCTCCTCCGCGATTCGGGCGGCCCGCTCGAGCGCGTGGCCCACCGCCGCGGTCGAGTAGGTGTGGATCCCCCGCCGCTCCTCCCAGAGATCGTAGCTCGCGGCGGGAAGGCCCGTCTCGGGATCGCGGAAGTGGGTCATGAAGTTCGCAGCTCCCTTGACCATCGGCCACAGCTCGAGGAGGATCTCCGGGTCGGCGCCTCGCTTGAAGTGGTGCCAGACCGCAGAGACGACCGTGGCCGTCTGGTCGATCTGAAGGAACGGCGGGGGGTGCCAGGTGCTGCCGATCGCCCCGTCGGGGAAGTGCCGGTGATAGAACGAACCGTCGGGGTCCTGGCACTTCTGGGCGAACTTGAGGAAGCGCTGGGCGTTCTCGTAGAGACCGGCCTCGTCCATCGCCTTGGAGACGTAGCCGCCGTCCCTCCACCAGCAGAAGTTGTACGTGTCCCCCCAGGCGGCGAGGCTGCGGGTGTCCGGTGAGGCGATGATCGAGCCGTTCGCGCCGGCTGCGTGGCGCATGACGAGCACGCTCGCGCGGTAGACGTCCGCGACCTTGCCCATCAGCTCCACCGGGGCCTGCGGAAGCCGGCGGCGTGCCCAGGTCTCCCAGAACTGTTCGCTCTCCCGCTCGAAGCGTGCCGGGCCGCCCTTGGCCACGTATTGGCGCGTCTGGTGGACGGCCGCGAGGCTCTGGCCGACCGAGACGAACATTCGGATCGTCGTGCCCTCGGCCCCATCGGCCGGGATGTCCCACTGCATGACGCTGTCCGCCGCCCCGTGGGCCACGGTCCGGCCCTCGAGGCGGCCGTCCTCGGCGTCGATGTACGTCCCCTGGAGGCCCTTGAGCGTGTGTTCCCCGCAGACCGCGTGGGAGAACGGCGGATCGCTGAAGAACTCGAAGAAGTAGCCGCGCTTGAAGTGGACCAGGGAGTGGCGCTCGGGGTCGACGTAGGCGGTGTCTTGGTACATCGACTCGGCGATCTGGAGGGAGTGGTAGGCGAAGATCCTCAGCGGCCGGGCGGGATCGGCCCGGATCTTCATCGTCCGGATGAGGAGGTCGTGGTTGGGGTGGACGTGGTCTCGGAGGGTGATGGAGACGCCGTGGCCGTTCCAGCTCGAGGCGGGACTATAGGCAGCTCCGTACGGGAAGAGCTCTCCACGCCACCCATTGGACTGTCCGAGCCAGGAGAACGTGCCCGCCTGCTCGTCGAAGACGCCGAGGCGCGCCTGCCGAAGGTGCTGGAACTGACCGGGGTACGGATAGAACAGGCCGTTCCACTGGCCGTCCTCATTGACGGTCAGCAGCAGCCGACCGTTGCCCGCGAGCTGTGTGATTACCGTGGCCCGATTCCCCCAGTTGGATGACCCGGACAGGGAATCCGTTCCCCTTCAAATGCGAACGACCCGTACCGGAGTGGGGGCGGAAGGGATCCCCGCTCTACTTCGGGGGCGCCGCGGGCGGCGCGCCCGGCCCACCGGGACCGCCCATGGGCGGGAACCCCGGAACGTTCATGGCCATCTCGAACGGCTTCTTTTCTCCGGAGACCCCGATCGAGAAGAACGTAGCAGCAGCCACGAAGCCTGCGATGGAGATGAGCAACGCGACGAGGATGAGTGCGAGGCCCGGGATCAGAAGCACGAGAAAGGCGAGGATCAGGTCGATGATTCCGAGCGCGCTTCCCAATCCCCGCTGCCAGCTGGGAAGCGGACCCGCGGCTCCGATGCCCGCGAGGAGGAAGATCCCCTGGAAGAGCAGTCCGAGACCGACGAAGACCCACAGGACCAGGAACGCGAAGTAGATGTCAACCAGCGCGACGAAGGCGAAGATGAGGACGAACACTCCCAGGATTACCTGCAGGGTGCGCATCCCGGACATTGCCGGGTCCCCGCCCGAGGAGCCGGACATGATGTCAAAGATCCCCATCAACAATAGGGAGACGACCACGAAGACGTAGAGGACCCACGCGGCGAAGATCCCCTGCCAGAAGAACGAGACGAGCAGGGCGACCGCGAAGACGAACGCGAGGATCCCGAGCAGGATGTAGGCGACCCGCATCCCCCCGCCGAGGTGTTCGACTGGGCCCGGCGACGCGCTTGCTGTGGACGATGGAGCTGTCATGAATTTCCTCCTAGGTTCCACGGTCCGTCGGCTAGACCGCCGTGACCGTGAACTTCGACACCCGGATGCCCGCGGCGGCGACTACCAATAGGCGGATTCCGACCGCCAGCAGGGCGATCGAGATGATGAGCCAGACGAGGACGGGGCCGAAGGCCGGATAGATCAAGGCCAGGATACCGAAGATGAGCACGATGATTCCGAACAGGACCGACACCCCACGGATCCAGCCGGGGAGCTCGGGAACCATGCCCACGACGAGCAGGAAGATCCCTTCCAGGGTCAAGGCGAGCCCGACCACGATCCAAAGGAACGTGAGCGCCGTATATCCGCCGACCGTGGTGTTGAACGCCACGGGGAGGATCGCCAGGATGGCGAGAATGATGACGAGGACGCCGATGGCGACCCGAATACCCCGGTAGGCGGAGCTCGATCCTTCCGCGGCACTGGCGCCCGAGACGAGGTTGCTGAGCCCAATGACGAACAGCGCGATGATGACCAGCCACTGCAGGAAGCCAATCGCAAAGTAGCCGCTGCCGCCGTTGAGTCCATAGTTCAAGCCGGAATAGAGTAGCGAGATCGCGATGATGAGGCAGATCGCGCCGAAGACGCCGTAGAGCGCCCGGGAACCACTATCCAGGGACTCGGTGATCGTCGCGGAGGCGCTGGCGGAGTAGCTCACGGAAGTTCCTTTGGATGCACTCATGCCGACGCACCTATGCGGGGTCGCATCTTCCGCCATGGAATATAAAGCTCGCGGGATGCCGGTACCGCGGCGGGAACGTCCATCGACCGCGAGCCGACCTCAGTGAGACGCGCGTGACTTGGCCAGCGAACGGCGGCGCAGGTCGTTGAGCGCGTTCATGTAGTTCGCGTAGGCGTCGTACGGGTTGGAGTAGCTCGAAAAGTACCGGTGGACGTCCGCATCGGCTCCCTTTCCGGAGACGTACATGTAGTAGAAGTGGTCCGAGGTCAACAGCTTGCGCCAGTCGGAAAGGATCTCCGGGTCGTGCGAGCTCCGCGCGAACGTTCCGGCCTTCTTCGCGGCGTCGAACGCCGAGCGCTGCATATCGTTCCCCAGCCAGGCGCCGAGATCTCGGTGCTCGTCCGCCCAGCTCATCGGTTCCGGGACCACGAACGGGCCGGCGGGAGGCACTCGGACCGCGTCCTCGACCGTCGCCCACTCCAGGTTCGGTTCGCGCGCCACCGCGCTCGGCAGGGCCGAAAGGAAGTCGAGGATCCCGGTAGAGGCGGGGTGGTGCTCTCCGAAGGTCTCGAAGTCGAGGAAGAGCCCGACCACGTCGCCGGGGCTCCGAGAGAGCCAGAGTGCATACTTCTCCGCCGTGAGCGGGTACTCCGTCCACCCCCGGGCGGAGAAGCGGAAGCCGACATCGTCGCTGAGCCGGTAGTTCCGCAGGACCACACTGACCCCCCGAGCCACCGACGAATAGACATGGTTCGGGGAGCGGCCTCGCAGGGGAGCCTCCCACCCCTCGGCCAGCATCCCGGAGAACCCTTCTCGCGCCGCGAATCGGGCGAGGTCGTCGTCGTACACGAGCTCGGTCATGCGCAGGACATGCGGGCGAACGTGGAACAGATCCTCCATCCGCTGCTGGTGGAGCGCGACCTCCTCCTCCAGCTCCGGCGGGGGCAGTAGGAACGCGAGGGAGTGGTAGTACGTCTCGGAGAGGAGCGCGACCCGTCCGGTCTCGACCAGGCGCTGGATCCGTTCGATCACGTCCGGTGCGGCGAGCGCGGCCTGCTCCAGGAATGTCCCCGTGATCGAGAAGCTCACCCGGAAGCGGGAGTCCTGGCGCAGCATCGTTTCGAGGCGATCGAGCGTGGGCCGGTAGCAGTTCGCGGCGATCCGGCGGAAGATGTCGAGATTGCGGTCGATGTCGAAGTACGGCTTCCCGGTCCCCAGATCGAGGTACCGGAACCGGGCGAGCCGCCAGGGCTGGTGCAGATGGAGGTAGAAGACGATCTTCATCTACGGAGGGCTCGGGCGCGGATAGCCTCCCGATACACATCAACCGTTTGGCGTGCGCGCTCGGCCCATCCGGCCTCGGTCGCCTCGTAGCGGGCCTGATCGCCCATCTCGCGGCTGAGGTGGGGATATTCGAGGAGTTCGGAGATGCGGCTCGCGAACTCGTCCACGTCCCAGAAATCGACCTGGAATGCGCTCCGCACGACCTCTCCGACGCCGCTGGTCTTGGAGACGATCGTCGGCACGCCGGCCGCCATCGCTTCCAGCGCCGCGATGCCGAACGGCTCGACGACCGACGGTAGAACGAACACCGCGGCGTCGCGGAGCAGCGCGGCGCGTTCGGCCTCGGTGACCTTCCCGAAGAACAGCACCCGGTCCCCGATACCGAGGGAGGCGGCGAGGGCGATCAGGTGCTCGTACTCGGGGCCCTCGCCGGCGACCGCGAAGCGGATCTCGGGAAACGTGGGGGCAACGATCGCCGCGGCCCGCAGGAAGGTGTCCGGGCCCTTCATTCGGGTCAGGCGACCGAGGTACAGCACGACGTCCCGGAGCCGGCCATCGTCCAGCTCGGGCGCCACGGGTCGGACGGCATTGTACACGACCCGGACCCGCGGCGGCGGCGCGTCGTAGAGCGTGATGAGCTGCTCGCCGAGCTGGCGGCTGACGGCGATGATACGGTCCGCGGCCCGGATCCCGATCCGCTCCCGTTCGAGGATCGGAGCGTACGGATGACCGAGAGTGCGGTCGTACTCCGTAGAGTGAACGGACATGATGAGCGGGATGCCCAACCTGCGGGCGAGCGCGCGGGACCCGACGGTCCCGAACCAGTCGTGCACATGGACGACGTCTGCGTCCTCGGCGTCCGTGAGATGGGCGATCCAGTCGTTGTACTGGTTCACGACGTCGAGGAAGTGCGGTCCGTAGATCTCGGCCGGCGTGTAGGCCCCCGGGATGGGCGCCCCCGGAGGAAGGCGTTCGGAGAGCGTGCGGAATTCCACGCCCGGAGCATCGGCGAACGGGCCGGGGAAGGGGGTAAGGAACACGACCCGGTGACCTAGACGCGCGAGCTCGCGCGAGATCTCGTAGCAGTGGACCCCCAGCCCGCCGGTGTGAAAGGGGGGATACTCCCAGCCGGCCATGAGGATCGTCAGGTGCTTGAGTGAGACGGGGCCGGTGCCGGCCCCGGATGGGGCGAACCGCATCCCCGAGCGCCGGAGCAGCACGGGGAATGCGCTCGCGCGACCGCGGCCGCCCGCGAGCCTCGTCGGGGGCAGCATACTCCGCGCGGCCCGGGAGCGACGCTTCGATGGGCGCGTCGACTTCGATCGGCGGGCCCGGCCCCTCGCGCGCGGTACGGCAGACGGTGCACGACGCCGAGAAGAACGAGCGGTCGGCGGCATCCGGATACCTGCGCAGAACGTTCTGCATTGGGAAGTACCGCAAGAGCAGATGAAGGAGGCGCCCCGAGAGGGGCACGTCGGCCTCCGCGGCGCCGCTAGAATCCCGCGAGCAGCTCTTCGATGGCAGCGCGTGGGGTGGCGGAGGTCGCGACCGCGCTCGCGACGAGGACGCCTTCGCTACCGAGCTCGAGCGCCCGCGCGACGTCCCTTCGGTCGTGGACTCCCGCACCGCAGAGCACCCGGGTCCGGGGCGCGACGCGATGAACTGCGTCCACCGATTCGGACACCACCTTGGGCCGAGCGGTCGTGACGGAGCGCCGGCCTCCGATGAGCTCGGGAGGCTCGATGGCGAGGTACGGAGGCTTCGATCGGGAAAGGCGGGCTGCCGCGAGGACGTCGCGGGCGCATACGACCGCGCTCAGACCAAGCTTGCCGAGACGCCTCACGGCCGCGTCCACCTGTGCCCGGGAAAGAGGGTGTTCGGAATGGTTGACAAGGCTTCCGCGAGCCCCCGCGGCCTGGACGGCCTCGGGAACGGTGTATCCGGTGTGGGCCCCTGCGTCCACCGGGTCCACATGCTGGGCGAGGACCGGTATCGAGAGGGTGGTGGCGAGGTCTCGCAGGTCGGTCGTGGCTGGAGCGATAGCGACCGCCACGCCCGCGGCCCGTCCGCAGACACCGAGCAACGCGCCGATCTGTTCGGCACCCGTCCCGAGCGCCTCCGCGTACGACTTCAGATTGACGACGAGAAGAGGCGAGCCTAGGAAGGTGGGATCAGTGGTGGGCGGCCGCGTGCGCGCGCTTCGGGCGAGAACAGATGGCATACTCGTCCCCATCGAAGAAGACCTCCCGGTCGGGGTGCTTGCGCTGGAGCTCGGTGATCTTCGAGAGGACGTCTTCCAGGGTGGTAGATTCGTCATTCGGGTCGATCCGGAGATGGACGGTCTTCTCCAATCGCTCGGGCACATGTCTCGCAGTCGCCATGGCGCACCGAGACGATTCCCTACGGGGAGTAGGCTATAGAGCTTTACCAGGGCCCCAGCTAGCGCGAAACCGCCTCGGATGAAGGCGGGACTCCTCGTGGGAGGGGAAGAGATGTACCGGTCTACAACGGGATGCCCGGCACCGATCCGGCGATCAAGGGAGGAGCAGAGAGGACCGAACCGGGGCCCTCGGTACCCCTCCTCTGTGGACCGAATCTCGATCTGCTTCTTCTCGCACCGGCCGATAGAGCGAGCGCGCGATACACGGCGCAGCATGCGATACAGTAACTTGTATATCCCCCCCCCTCCTCCCCTCGCACGGGTGGCTCACGAACATGGCAAAAGCCGAGAGCGAATCCGCCGGAACGGACAACGAATCCCGACTCTCTGAGGCCGAGATCGCGGTGCACTGGAAGGAAGAGAAGCTATACTATCCAAACCCCCGCTTCATCGGTCAGGCGAACCTCACCGATCCGACGGTCAAGGATCGGTTCGCGGAGAAGAACTTCCCTGAATGCTACCGGGAGTACGCGGACCTGCTTACCTGGGACAAGTACTGGACGACCACGCTCGACACCAGCAAGGCCCCGTTCTGGAAGTGGTTCGTCGGCGGGAAGATCAATGTCAGCTACAACTGCGTCGACCGCAACCTGGAGAAGAATCGAAACAAGGCCGCGATCATCTTCGTTTCCGAGAACGAAGCCGACCCTCCCGTTGCCGTCACCTATCAGGATCTCTACATCCGTGTCAATGAGATGGCCGCCCTGCTGCGCGACTTCTGTGGACTGAAGACGGGCGACCGCGTGACCATCCACATGCCCATGGTCGCGGAGCTTCCGATCACCATGCTCGCCTGCGCCCGCCTCGGGGTGATCCACTCCGTCGTCTTCGGCGGCTTCAGCGGGGAGGCGTGCGGGAGCCGGATTGCTGACTCCGGCAGCCGAGTCCTCATCACCATCGACGGCTACTATCGGAGCGGCAAGGTCATCGACCACAAGGCGAACGCCGACATCGCGGTCCGCAAAGCCCAGGAGGATGGGACCAAGGTCGAGAAGGTCCTCGTCTGGAAGCGATTCCCCGACAAGTCCGCCTCCGCGACTCCCATGGTCGAGGGTCGGGACTTCATGGTGAACGACGTCCTGAAGCAGTTCACCGGAAAGCTGGTCGATCCCGTCTCGATGCCGGCCGAGGCTCCTCTGTTCCTCATGTACACGAGCGGCTCCACGGGCAAGCCCAAGGGCTGCCAACACTCCACCGGTGGGTACCTCGCGTACGTAACGGGGACGTCGAAGTACATCCAGGACATCCACCCGACCGATGTCTACTGGTGCATGGCCGATATCGGGTGGATCACCGGCCATTCGTACATCGTCTATGGCCCCCTCGCGCTGGCCGCGACCTCGGTCATCTACGAAGGGGTTCCGACGTACCCGGATGCGGGTCGAGTCTGGCGGATCGCCGAGCGGCTCGGCGTGAACATCTTCCACACGTCCCCGACCGCGATCCGAATGCTGCGGAAGCTCGGGCCGGACGAGCCGAAGAAGTACCACTATCGATTCAAGTCCATGACCACGGTCGGGGAGCCGATCGAGCCCGAGGCCTGGAAGTGGTACTACGAGGTCGTCGGGCAAGGACAGGCCGTGATCACCGACACATGGTGGCAGACCGAGAACGGCGGCTTCCTGTGCTCCACGAAGCCGGCGATGGATCCGATGAAGCCCGGAAGCGCCGGCCCACCCATGCTGGGCATCTACCCGATCATCTACGATGAGAAGGCGAAGGAGATTCCGGTGGGTGCGGGTAAGGCGGGGAACATCTGCATCCGCAATCCCTGGCCCGGCATCTTCCAGACGATCTGGGGGGATCCGGACCGGTACGTCGCGACCTACTATGCGAAGTATAACAAGAACAAGAACAGCACGGACTGGCGTGACTGGCCGTACTTCGCCGGCGACGGGGCCACTTGGGCGGCCGACGGCTACATCCGAATCCTGGGCCGCGTCGACGACGTCATCAACGTGGCGGGTCACCGCCTCGGAACGAAGGAGATCGAGTCGGCGTGCCTCACCGTGCCGGAGGTGGCCGAGGCGGCGGTCGTCCCGATCGTGGACCCGGAGCGGGGACGAGTTCCTGAGGTCTACATCGCCGTGAAACCCGGGGTCAAGGCGACTCCGGCGGAGATCTCCGCCAAGGTCACCCTCGCGATCGAGACGGTGATCGGGAAGATCGCACGCCCGCGCGTGGTCCGGGTCGTTCCGGACATGCCCAAGACCCGCTCGGGGAAGATCATGCGACGGGTCCTGGCCGCGATCTCCAACCAGATGGACTACGGGGACATCACGACCCTCGCCAACCCCGAGGTCGTGGAGCAGATCCGCGTCCAGGTCCAGGGTGCCGGGCCCGTGGTCAAGAAGACCGCGCCCGAGGACATCAAGGCCTTCGGCGCCGACGTCTAAGAACCGATTCCTCTGCGGCCGCCGGACCCCGGCGGCCGCCTCCCCTCGTTAGGCGAGCTCGGGGAGTGGGTTCAGGGGATCGAGGGCGACCGATCGTCCGAGGACGCAGGGACCCGGACCATCCGGATCCGACAGACCGGGCAGATCGGCGTCGTGCCATCCTCGGCGACTTCCCGTAGCTCCGGCTGAATGTCGACCTCTCGGGCCCCGCACCCCGGGCAGATCCACACCCAGCCCTCCGGTGCGATCGGCGCCGCCGTTCCCTGGGCGCGGGAGCCGCCGGAGGGGTCGCTCCGGCCTCCTTCCGAGTCACCTTTTGTGGGGTACATGCTTACGGAGTCCGTGGCCGAAGGCGGGGCCCGACCGGAAGCTCTCCTTCCCCTCGAACTCGAACCAGGCGAAGAGCGTATCGCGTCCTGGAAGGGTCATGCCGGGTCCCGTGCGGTGGTCATGGTCCTCACCAATCGCCACTTGGTCACCATCTTCGTCAAGGGGGTATGGAACCGAAGTTACCACCTGGCGTCCTCCCGCCGGCTCGAAGCGATAGAGCTCCCCCGCGCTCATGATGCCTACGGGGGCCGGAGGCTCCAGATCGAGGGCGTGGACTTTTCGTTCTCGCCGGCCAGTGAGGACGCGGTGCGAGAGGAGATCCTGCGGGTCCGAGCCCAACGGGTCGCCGCGGCGCCCCGCGATGCCCCTCCCTAGTGTGCGCGATCCCGAAGGGTCTCGGAGAGGCCGAGCTCGCCCCAAGAACGCTGAAAATCAGAACCCCCGGGCCCGAGAGGGCCCGGGGAAGGAAAGGGTTGCTGCGGGGAAGGTCAGTACGGGATTACCTTCTTGCCACCGTAGTGCGCAGACGCCAAGACGCCCGTCGCAACGAACCAGGCCGCGAGCCCGGTAAAGACGATCTCGAATCCCGTGGCCTGCCAAAGCCCCGTGCTGACCGTGCCGCCCTGGCCGAGCAAGATGCCGAAGTCAATCGCCAGCAGGATGAACGCGAGGGTCAGCGTCCAAAACACGACGGCGATCCCAATCCCGTGCTTGTGGGAGTTGATCGCGAAGGAGAACGTGAACATCGCCCACACGACGAAGAACCAGGCAACGTCCCAGCCGGCGGGCGCTCCGGTGTTTATCGCATACGGACCGATGCTCAGGCCCCCGAGCAACGTCACGAACGCCAACCAGAAAGCCCCGTACCCGATGAACGCTGTTCCCGGGAAGATCTCACCCTTGCGTAGGGCGATGATACCCGCGATCAGCTGAGCGATTCCCCCGAAGAAGATCGCCATCGCATATACGGGTGCATTCGTGACGCCATAGAGGCTCATGCCGTTGGACGTCGCATTGCTCGCCACCGCCATACCCGCAAGTATCGTGGTGGTGCCGAATCCCATCAGTCCCAAGACTGCCGGATTCGCCCACTGGGCGCTTTCCTCGACTTTCGGCCTATAGTAGTCTGGCACCGACGGCGAATCTACCATGCTAGGCTCTGATACGGTGGGTCTTAAAAAACCTTTGGTTTGTCGGTCTTTTCCATGTTACAGCCGCCAGGCTCGCTCGAGGGGCATTTCTCAATAGCCGGGGGCCCGTCGCATCGGTCCGGGAGGCTCCCTCTCGGTGCTCGAGTGCCTGGCCGGGCTCTTCGAGGCCCGTGGGGCTCCCACCTGCGGTGCTCCCGAGCCGGACGGACCTCAAGGAATGAGGAACTTCCCCGGATTCAACACCCCCTTCGGATCGATCGTTGCCTTGAACGCAAGCATCTCGGCCCGCTCGGCCGGAGAGAGGCCGAACCCTAGGGCCGAGCGGTCGAGACGGCCGATCCCGGGCCGCTGAGCTAGGATCGCCCCGTGCTCGACAAGCGCGGCGCTGGCGGCGGCGCGCATCGCATTCCAAGCCTCGAGCGCCCGTCCCGCAGGTTCGGGATAGATCACGGTACAGGTCAGGGTGACCGTTGAGGATGTGGGAGACCCCGCCTGGAGGTGGAGGCGGGCGCGTGCCCCGAATTCGGACGCCGCAGAGCGGACGGCCTCCCGTACGGGGGATGCGATCTCCGCAGCCTGCTCCCATGGTACGGTGGCTTCGATGCCTTCGAGCACCCAGCCATCCGGTACGAGGCCGTCCCGCAGAGCGGGCGCCCGGAACCGCGTCCGCGCCCACGCCTCCCCGAAGCCGGGCCAGACCCCCCCCGGGAGGACCGCCCCGCCGGCCTGACGGGCCAGCTCCTCGAGCACGTACGTGCCGCGCCCGACGTTCTTGCGGCTCCCGTCGAAACTCACGATGCCGAGAACGATCGCGCTGAGATCCGCGATCTTGCGCCGGAGCGCGATCCCCTCCAGCCCTCCGATCTCCTCCGGCGGCGATCCCCCGCGGGCGAGCGTTAGGAGAAACCGGCTCTCTTCGGGGTCGGACATCCGCGCGATGGCGGGGCGTGGGTCGTCGGCGACGAGGGCCCGCAGGACCCCGAGCGCCGGGGCCCAGGATGGCAGCAGGACCGCCCGCACGGCGCTCTTTTCCGGAGCGGGGGCGAGGCGCACACCGGCGTCCACGAGCACTCCGAGAGTGCCCTCCGATGCGAGGAGACGTCGTGGTTCGATCCCTCCGGGTCCCGCCTCTCCCGCCTTCCATTCGTAGAATCCGGTGGGCGTTGCCCATCGGGCCGACGTGACCCGGTCGAGGATCTCACCGTAGCGGCTAGAGGATTGGCTGCTGGAATCCGTCGAGATCCAGCCCCCCAATGTGGAGAACTCGAAGGAGAGCGGATAGTGCGCGAACGTGACGCCTCGCTCTCCGAGGAAGCGCTCGATATCGGGACCGTGCGCGCCGGCCTCGAAGCGCGCGGAGTCGGTCCGGGGATCGATGCCAAGGGGTCGGCTCACTCGGCCAAGGCACAGGGTGATCACGGCCCGGTGGGTCCCGGCGAGGGGAGCCACCCCGCCGACGAGGCTGGTGCCGCCGCCCCAGGGAACCACGGCCAGGTCGTTGTCCGAGGCGAATGCGAGGACCGCCTGGACCTCGGCGGGGGTCGCGGGCCATACCACCGCGTCGGTGGTCGGAACCGAGGGGCGGTCGCGCCAAGCGACGAGCTCCCCGTACGATCGGCCGAAGGAATAGCATACGCGATCGAGTTCCTCGATCGAGACCGGGCCGGACACGCGCGCTCGGAGCCCTTCAACGTCGGCGGGAGTGAGGCGGCTCGGGCCCGCCGCGGGAGGCCGCTCCCGAGAGGGGCTCGTGGGCGGGGTTGCAGGACCGAGCTCCCGCTCGAAGTACTCCTCGATGGCGCGGATCCCCGCGGGAGGGTAGGCGAGGCTGCCGTCGCCCCATCGCAGGGGGTCCGAAGGCAGGGTCGGGATCGGTGGGCGCGCGGTTCGCTTGGAACGCATGATCGGGCAACGTCTCGGGACGATAGATGCTTGCGTCCGGCCCGGAGCGGAGAATTATCTAGGTCGAGACCTACCCCCTTTCCCGATGACCGAAGCCCGCGCGGGCCGTGGTGTGCTGTTCCGAGACCGGATCGGGTCTCCGATCGTAGGCAACGCGCCGAAGGTGCTCCTGCTCGGCAGCGGCGAGCTCGGCCGAGAGATCGCCATCGAGGCGATGCGGCTCGGGGCGGAGGTCATCGCGGTCGACCGCTACGCGAACGCTCCCGCGATGCAGGTGGCGCACCGCCACCATGTCCTGCCGATGACGGACGCTGCCGCGCTGCGGGCGCTCGTCCGCCGGGAGGCGCCTGACGTCCTGGTTCCGGAGATCGAGCAGATCGCGACCGACGAGCTCCTCCGGCTCGAGGAGGAGGGCTGGACGGTCATTCCTCGCGCCGCGGCGACGCGGGCGACGATGGACCGTGAGCGCATCCGGCGGATCGCGGCCGAGAAGGCCCGGGTGCGTACGAGCCGGTTCGTCTTTGCAGATACCCTGGAGGAGGCCCGGCGGGGAGCGCAGGAGATCGGATTTCCCTGCGTGTTCAAGGCGATGATGTCGAGCTCAGGCCACGGAATGACCGTGGTGCCTAACCCCGAAGGGGTGGCAGAGGCCTACGGCGAAGCGAGCGAGCACGGGCGCGTGCGGAACGCCCGGATCATGATCGAGGAGTTCGTCCGTTTCGACCGGGAGGTGACCATGCTCACGCTGAGGCACTACGATCCGGCCGGCCAGATCCGCACAACGGTCATGGCGCCGATCGCGCACGTCCGGCCCGGTACGCTCTACCATGAGAGCTGGCAACCCGAGCCGTTCGCTCCGGAGGTGGAGGTGGCCCTGCGGGAGACCGCCACCCAGGTCACCGACCAGCTCGGCGGGATCGGGATCTTCGGGGTGGAGTGCTTCGTCGCGGGGAAGAACGTGTACTTCAGTGAGGTCTCACCACGGCCCCACGACACAGGGCTCGTGACCCTCGGCAGCCAGTGGAACAGCGAGTTCGCGCTCCACGCCCGCGCGATCCTCGGCCTGCCGTACGTCGGCCCGGAGCCGACGACCCCCGCCGCGGCGCGAGTGATCCTCGGATCCGAGGCGGGATGGGCGCCGAGCTTCGGTGGCCTCGCGCAAGCCCTGGCTCCCGTCGGAGTGCGGATCTTCCTGTTTGGCAAACCCGAGACGTACCGCGGCCGTCGCCTGGGGATCGCCGTCGCCCGCGGCGCCACGACCGAGGAAGCCCGCCGGCTCGCCGACAGCGCCGCCCGCACGGTCGAGGCCGGGATCGTGGTCGATTCACCCGGTTCCCCGCCTCCGGGCCACGCCGCCTGAGCCGAACCGAATCCGTTCCACCCGTCGAGCTTATGCGCCGAGGAGGCGTCGCAGGCCCCAGCCATGAAGGACAAGAGCGAGCTCGAGCGTGTGGTGCTCGGAGAGACCCGCATCGTCTTGACACGCGACCTGTCCGTCATGAATCCGAACCTCGCGCCCGGGGCGCAGGGGCTCGTGACGGCCAAGCTCGCCAACTACACCATGAAGGTCCAGTTCCCCCGCGTCACGGTCGGCATCGGCTGGCAGGACTGCGAGATCGTCGATGGAAAGACCGGCATGCCCACCGACGCCGAGCAGCCGAGGATGATCCCGCGACCGCGCGCGATGGGCGAAGAGTGAGCCTGGATCTCTTCTTGGGCGGGGTCCGTCCGCTCGGCCCCTCTTAGACCGGGTCGGCGGTCAGGAACTCGAGACGGTTCCCGAACGGATCGAGCGCGTAGAACCTTCGATATCCCGGCATCGGCACGTCCTCGTACGTCCGCGATCCCGCCTCGTCCAGGCGCCGGCGGAGGCCCTCCAGATCGTCGACCAGGAAGGCGGGATGGGCCTTCGCGGCCGGCCGAAACCCGACCTCGACGCCCAGATGCAGTTCGTTCGGCCCCAGGGAGTACCAGAGGCCTCCGCGGGCCGCGAGGTGTGCGGGCTTCGGTAGAGGAGCGAGGCCCAGGAGGCCCTCGTAGAACGCGCTCGCCGCGGCCTCCCCTCCGGGAGGAATCGCGAGCTGAACATGGTGGAGCCGGAATCCAGACGCTTCGCGCGGGGGTCCACGATCAGCGGGCATCGGACCTCGTGGCGGTGGGGCCGAGTTCGAAGGCGACCATCATCGCGGCGCATCGTTCCCAACGCTCGGGCAGACGACCGAGCCCCTCCTCGATCTCCAACAGGTGGCTCCAAGCGTTCGGGTTCGGATGCACCTCGGCAATCCGATCCGGGTCGAACCCCAGCGCCGGGGCCACGGCCATCGCCTCGCGCATCATCCAGCCGGACGGCGAGAGCGCTCGCACGAGATCCGCTACGGTCCGTCGCTGGAACCCGTGGTCCTTCGCGGCCCGCCCGTCGACCGGCGCGAACCCCTCGCGCTCGATCCGGGGGCGCACGGCGCGCACCGGAGAGCGCAACAGGCGTCCCACGGCCCGAGGAGGCAGCCGAGCGAAATACCGCGATCGCTCGCCGGTGCCGGGCATGATCTCGAGGAGGAGCTTGGCCCGCGGCGCCGCCGATTTCGCGAGGAGCTGGAGGGAGCGAGCGAACGGCTCCGGGGCGAAGCCGAGCACGTTTCCGAGCGCGGTCACCTCCCCGAACGCCGCCGATCGTACGGGCGGGCGGAACCCGTCGCCCCTCACCGGATCGGGGGAGAACCGTTCGCCCGTCCGATCCGAGGGGGGGCTGCAGGCCCGGCGGAGCATCACGTCGGAGAGATCGATCAGCACGCGCCGGCTTCCGTCCGCGCCGATCCGATGCGTAAAGCGGCCGGGTCCGGGCCCGATCTCGAGCGCCCACGGCGCGTCCACCCGGTGGCGATCCAAGAATCGTTCGCGAAGCTCCCGGAAAAGATCGCGCTGCGGGGTCCCCTCGTAACGTTTCCACTCCCGGTCCGCCCGGTAGGAGTCGACGGCCCGGAAGCGCTCGCGCGCTTCTTCGGCCGTGGGAATGGCGGGATCGGCCTTCCCCGCGGCGGACGATCGAGGCGAGACGGCGCGTGCGTCTCCCCCTCGCTTCCCCCCGCCCGGCCCCGACGGCGGGCGATCGGTGCCGGCTTGCGCCCGAGCCCTTATATACCCCAACCTCCCGTTGATAGGTCGGTACACGTCATGCCGTATTACGAGTGTCCGAAGTGCGGCGGGGGCTACGTGATCGATGTTCCGCCGAGCGCGCGCCCCGTCTGCGACCGCGATGGAGCCCGGCTGAAGCGCACGAGCGACGCTTCCTACGAGAAGAACGCTCGCCAAGACTGAGGGCCGCTCGGGCATCGGTGCGATGGAGCGACGGGGGCCGCTGGTCCACCGCGCGGTCCGCTTCGGGTCGCTCGCATTGCTCGTCGCCGGCATCCTCCTCCTGCTTGCGAACATCCTCCCCGCCATCTCCTACTCCGGATTCAGCGCGACCCAGACGCTCCTCCAATCCTTCGGAGATCCCTCCCAGTCTCCGCTCGCGATCGTCTTCGATCTGGTGATCGTCGCGTTCGGGATCTTCCTGATCCTCGGCGCGTGGCTGATCTGGAGCGGCCTCCCGGTGCGGGGCTCACGCACCGTCGGGCTCGTCCTGCTCATGATCGGCGGTCTTTCTGCGGTCCTCCTCGGGGCCTTCCCGGCGAGCTCGCCTCAGAACGTCGCGAACGTCAACGGCGCCGTGACGACTGCGCTCTTCGTCGCTTCGGGCCTGGCCCTTCTGATCCTGACCCTCGCGATGCTTCGGGACCGCCGGTGGGACGGACTGCGGCTGTACACCCTGCTGTCCGGGATCGTGGTGTTGATCTCGTTCTTCCTGTACCACCAGGGATACGTCGGCGCGCTCGGGCCCGGTGGCGCCGAGCGGATCGGCCTGGCGGCGCTGACCCTCTGGCTCTTCGCCATCGGGACCCGCCTCGTTCGGATCCCGGTGTACTCCGCCCGGTTCCGGACATCTACCGCTTTTTGAAGCGCCGCCCGTACCATCTGCGCGCATCGCGCACGATGTCATCGTGGTCGAAGGCGAGCCCGTGCGCCTCCGCGAGGGGCACCCACGCCGCGGTCGACGCATCATCGCCGCCCTTCGGTGCGCCGGATCTCCCCGTCATGAGGAAGGCGACGGTCGTCGTCGAGCCGCGGGGATCGCGGTGCGGCCCGGAGTAGACCCCCACGATCGCTCGGGGGCGTGCTCGGAGCCCGGTCTCCTCGTGGAGCTCCCGGGCCACGGCCGCCTCCACCGTCTCGTCCATCTCCACGAATCCGCCCGGAAGTGCCCACCTTCCGCGGAACGGGGGGCGGCCGCGCTGGACCAAGAGGATGCGGTCTCGATCGATCCAGACCGCATCGACGGTGAGCGCGGGTCCGGGAGGCCGAGCCATGATCGTCGTGTTCTCCCGGCCGGGCGGCCGATTCGCCGACGCTCGCATCGTTATTTGCGCTTCCATGCCTGTCGGAGTCGTTCGGTATGCAGGTCGTTCGAAGCAAGGCGCCCTTGCGGATCAGCTTCGCCGGGGGCGGGACCGACGTCTCCCCGTACCCGGAAGAGAAGGGCGGTGCGGTGCTGAACTGCACCATCGACAAGTTCGCCTACGCTACCCTCGACATCGAACCCGACGGGAAGGGCGAGACCGGGGTCCACTCGCTCGACTACGACATGAAGAGCCGGTACGCCACGCCGGACGACCTCGTCTACAACGGCGAGCTCGATCTCGTCAAGGCCGCGCTCCGGATCCTGCGCCCGAGCGATCCCGCGCGACCGCAGTCGACCGACTCCCTGAACATGTTCCTGCATTCCGACGCCCCCCCCGGGACGGGTCTCGGGAGCTCCTCGACGATGTGCGTCGCGCTCGTGGGCGCGTTCCAGCACTACCTGCGCGAGCCGTGGACCCAGTACGAGGTCGCCGAGATCGCCTACCACATCGAGCGCAACGAGCTCGGCCTGCGCGGCGGACGCCAGGACCAGTACGCGGCGACGTTCGGGGGCTTCAACTTCATGGAGTTCACGAAGGAACGGGCGATCGTCACCCCGCTGAAGATCCACCCGGAGGTTGCGAACGAGCTCGCCTATCGTCTCCTCCTCTGCTACACGGGGACGAGCCATTTCTCCAACGACATCATTCGGGAGCAGCAGCGCGCGTACACCGCCAAGGCCCGAGAGACCGTCGACGCCCTGGATGCGACGAAGAAGCTCGCGATCGACATGAAGAACGAACTGCTCCGTGGGAACATCGACGAGATGGGCCGACTGCTCGACGAGGGGTGGCAGCTGAAGAAGCGGTTCACGTCCGGCATCTCCAATCCGCAGATCGACGGGCTGTACGAGAAGGCCCGCGCGGCGGGCGCGCTCGGAGGGAAGCTCCTAGGCGCCGGAGGGGGCGGCTACCTGCTGTTCTTCTGCGACTTCGTGCGGCGGGCGCAGGTCGCGCGCGCGGTCAACGATGCCGGAGGAAAGGTCGTCGACTTCTCGCTCGAGTATAGCGGCCTCCAATCCTGGACCGTGCGCAACCCGCGCCGAACGGGGACGAACGCGACCTCGGGGATCGAGCGATCCTAGGTCCGCTTGCGGTGCACCGGGCACGGCCGCTTCAGTTTGCAAAAGCGGCACTTCTCCGGGGAGACCGGCGCCGGCATCGCGTGCTGCATGTGACCGTACTTGCGTCGGGGCATCGTTCGGCCGGGCCGAAGAGGGACCGAGATTTCAAGCTAGGGTCCCGGACGGCTCCGGCCCCCCAACCTCTTGTGGGCCGGTGCTGCTGGCCGGGCGTGGAGCATCTCCCGGGACGGGCGACCCCGGACGGGACGCGCGCGTTCCGCGAGCGCGCCCTCGAGCGCCGACAGATCTCCCCCTTGCACTTCCGCGAGGCCGCGCAGAGCCTCACGCTCAGCTCGATCGGGCTCGGTACCTACCTCGGGAATCCCGACCCCGCGACCGACATCGCCGTCACCGACGCGGTCTCGATCGCGTTGACCAGCGGCCGCGTGAACGTCCTCGATACGGCGATCAACTATCGGGGCCAGCGGGCGGAGCGGAGCATCGGCCGCGCGCTGAGCCACCTCGTGGCCACGGGCCCCGTTCGGCGGGAGGAGGTCTTCCTCGCGACCAAGATCGGCTACCTCGCTCCCGACAGCGAGTCCGAGCGGGACCCGCGCAGCTGGGTCCACGAGGAGCTGGTGCAGCCGGGGATCCTGCCGCTCGCGGAGGTCGTCGGCGGAAGCCAATCCCTCGCCCCGTCGTTCCTGCGCGACCAGTTCCGGCGCAGCCGGAACAATCTGCGCGTGGAGGCCGTCGATCTCCTCTATCTGCACAACGCGCCCGACGCCCAGATCCCCGAGGTCGGACTCGAGGAGTTCGAGCGGCGACTGCGCCTTGCCTTCGAAGTTCTCGAGGGATTCCGTGCGGAAGGAACGCTCGGAACGTACGGGCTCGCCACGTGGGATTCCCTGCGGGTCGCCGCGATCGAGCCGGGATTCTTCTCGCTCGAGACCGCCGTGCGCATCGCCCACGAGGCGGGCGGCGAGCACCACGGCTTCCGGTACATCCAGTTCCCGTTCAACCTCGCGATGCCCGAGGCCGCGACGGTCCAGAACCAGCGGGTCGCCGGAGTCCCGATGACCCTGTTCGCGGCCGCGACGGCCCTCGGCGTCGGATGCTTCACGAGCGCGCCCCTCCTCCAGGGCCGGCTCGCGCGCTCGGGCGCGACGGCCGCCGGGCTCCCGCGCGCCGCGACGGCTCTTCAATTCGCGCGTTCCGCACCCGGGAACACCGCCGCACTGGTCGGCCAGAAACGGCCGGAACACATCGCCGAGAACCTCGAGCTGGCCTCGATCCCACCGTGGGACGCGACGACGTTTTCGACGCTCCTCCCGTCGGGAGGGCGCTCAGACGCTCTTCCTAGATAGCGGGCGATCCGGCCGGGTCGGCGCGGGAGACTCGGAGCACCGAGACCCCGTCGTGCTTCTCGGCGAGGACGACCCGGTCCGCGATCGACGCGAGCTCGGCCTCGTGCGAGACGAGGATGACCTGAGGCAGGGCGAGCTCCTCCAGGAGCTCCCCCATCCGCACGATTTGCTCCGGGGAGAACCCGTCGGTCGGCTCGTCCAAGATGATCGTTTCGAGATCGAGGCTCCCCATCGTCCGGACGACCCGGCCGAGCGCGAGGCGGAAGGCGAGCGCGAGCGACGTGCGTTCTCCCCCGCTCAGCGCCTCGGCGGGGGTCCATTCCCCGTGGATGAGGACTGCCGGGGTGAAGCTGACGTCGACGCGGGCCTCGAGGCCCGTGTCGTCTATGAGCGATGCGAAGTAGCGGGCGAAGAGCTGGTCGAACATCGCCTGGGCGGAGGCGAGCAGGCGTTCCTCGATCGAGAAGAGCGTCTCGCGGAACGGTCCTCCGACCCAGGCCGCCTTCGCCCGCAGTTCCTCGATCTCGCCGAGGAGCTGGCGGCGCTCCCGAAGACCGGCCTCCGCCTCGTTGAGGCGTCGCTCGGAGTCCTCGATGCGGGCCTCCGCGCGCACCACGGCGGCGCGGATCTCCGTAGCCACGGCCTGGAGCTCGGCGAGCTTCTTCCGGGCGCGGGCGTCCTCCTGCTCGAGAGTGGCGGCGCGCTCCACCCGGTCCCTCAGGGCGTTCAGGGCGATCATGCGCTCGGCGACCCGCTGTTGGATCGCCTCGAGCTCGGTGCCGATCCTCTCCCGATCCCGCTCCAGCGACTCCCGACGGATCTGACGGTTCCGCCGTTCCTCCTCGGCTCGGCGGACCCCCTCGATCCCGGTGATGCAGCGCGCCCGCTCGGCGTCCAGGGCGGTCGCCTTCGCCCGTTCGGCGCGCTCCGTGGCCTCTATGGGTTCGAGTGAGGTGGCCCGCTCGCGGGCCCTCTGGGCCTCGGCTTCCGCTTCGCGGAGCGCCGTCCGTGATGTCACTTCCTCGCTCTGGCACCGCGCGAGCGACGCGGAAGAGTCCGCGCGGCGGTGCTCTAGATCGATCCAACGGTCGCGGGCGCGTTCGTACCGTTCGCGGGATCGTCGTTCCTCCCCAACGGCCCCGCGCCCGGCCTGCAGCTTGCGAAGTCGATTCTCCGTTTCGGCGAGGGCTCGCGCGCTCTCCTCTCGGTGCGGGCGGAACTCCTCGGGGCGGACGGTCTGCCGGCACCGGGGACAGATGCCCCCCGCGAGGAGCGTGTCCACCTCTTCCAGATCCGTCCGAGCGCGCGCCGTTTCCTCGAGCGCCGTTCGTTCCGCCGCCTGGGCAGTTTCCAGGGCCGCGTCGATCTCCGATAGATTTCGGAGCGTGGGAGCCGGGGGTTCTCGCGCGGGCCCCTGCGCCGCCAGCTCGGCGAGCGTCGCCTTCGCTTCTTCGAGCGCATGCCGGGCCCGATCGGCGTGCTCGCGAGCGTCGGTCCGGTGTCGCTCGGCCGCGAGCGCTTCGGCGCGCACTGCGGCGAGCTCTTGGAGTCGAGTGGCGAGTTCGCGCAGCCCGGCGTTCAGCCGGGCTTGCTCCTCGTCGAGCGTCGCGGCCCGCTGGCTCAGGGCCGCGAGATCGGTGGCGGGGCCGACGGTGTCACCGGCGGCGAGACGTCCGATCTCGGCCACCGCATGGCGCTGCTGCTCGGTGAGCGAGGCGACGGCGCGCAGATCTTGTTCGCCTTGGCGCGTTAGGCTCGCCTGCTCTCGGCGGTCCCCTTCGACCCGGCGCAGACCTTCCTGGAGCTCCTGGCCGGCGCGTTCCGCGGCATCGAGATCTCGGCGGAGCTCCGCATGCTTCGTCTCGAGGCCCACGCGTTCCGCCCGGAGCCGGACGATCTCCGCAGAGCGCACGGAATGGTCGGCCTCCCAGTGGTGGAGGCGGCCGGCCTCCTCGACGCGCGTGGCCGCGACCCGCCGGATCTCGGAGGCGAGTTCTTGCGCGTTCTCCGCTGCGGCGCGGTACCGCTCAACTCCGAGCGCCTTGCGGATCGTCTCGAGCCGGTCCTGGGGCTCTTGGGAGAGGACCTCGCGCATCCGTTCCTGAGGCACGTAGACCGCCCAGCGCCACAGATCGGAGTGGGCGCGAGGACTCGGATTGTCCGGAAAACCGAAGAGGTCGATGATCCGCTGGCGGAGCTCGGTCGCCGAGTACTGGGTCGTCGCTCCGTCCTGCGAGAACGTGCTGCGCTCCAATTCGAAGCTATGGCGACCCTTGCGGGTGATCCGCCGGAACCGGCGGGAGATCTCGTAGCGGTGGCCCTCGTGCTCGATCTCGACGGCGACCTCCGCTTGGGGCGCGCCGTGGCGAACGAGGAACCCCGCGTCGACCTCGGCGAACCCGAAGAGGGCCATCTCGATCGCGTAGAGGAGGGAGGTCTTGCCGGAGCCGACATCCCCGGCGATCAGGGTCGTCCCCCGGGTGAGTTCGAGCTCGGCGGAGGTGTAGCTGCGGATGTTCTTCAATCGGAGGCGGCGCAGCTGCATCGGTCCTCCTCAGCGTGGTCCGACCCGTCGAACGCCGAGCAGTCGGCTGCCCCCGTCGACCCGGGCCTCCACGTAATCGGTCCGGGACTCTCCCTCGCCTCGCGGGAGGGCCAGCTCCTGGAGGAGCTCGCGCAGTCGCTGAGCGCCCTCAGGACCCGCGGCCCACGGAGCGCTCGGTCCCGTCTCCTCGGAGAGGGTAGCGAACCCGGCGGCCTCGATCTCCGATTCCGGCAGCACGGGCGTCGCCTCGGCCGACACGCCCGCGACGTCCCGGACGTCGGGGTGCAACGACATCCCGAGCTCTTCGAACCGCCGCTGGGACTCCGACACCCCGAGCGCGGCGAGGCCCGCGGCGCTCGGAGTGCCGGTGTAGTGGGCGATGATGTTCGTTCCGGCCCCCGCGTACGGGCGCGCCGCCACCTCGATGTCGGTGAGGATCTCGCTTCCGCTCCGCCCCGTGACGTTGACGTCGATGATGTGGACCTTCGAGTATGGGAATGGATCGAAGAAACGCACCGACGGCCGTCCTCGCACGACGGTCACGACCGCGAGACCTTGCGTGCCGGGGTGCTCCTGCCGGTACACGAGGTCCGGCGTGGACGTCCCGAAGATCGCACCGGGGTTGACGAGGAGACCGCCGCCCGGTCCTTCGTCCTCGTACATCACGTGGATGTGGCCCCCGGCGTAGTACCCGCAGCCTGGGGGCAGATCGGCCCGCGCGATCCCATGGATGTGCGCCCGGAGCCGGGGCGGCAGGCACTCCTCGATCGCCGCGTGGAACTGGAAGATCTTGAACCCCGGCTCGGCTCGGAACCGCTCGGAGTCCACGCCGCCGAAGTACTCGCGGTCGAGCCCGTGGGACCGGCCGGAGATGCCGGCGATCCGAGCTCCGGTCGGCTCGTCCACGAGGAAGGGGAGCGCCCAGCGCGCGCCCTCGGGGTGAACCGCCTCGGGTGCCACCTTGGCGAAGGCGCCGGCTTCGGCGAGGACGTCGAGCCAGCTGGTCTTGTGCGCGACGTAATCGTGCGAGCCGTAGATCGCGTAGATCCGGGTTCCGTCAATCGAGAGCTGACGCAGGGCGGCCGCGACCGGCGCGACCTCCGCCGGGTCCGGTACGGGCGTGTGGAAGAGGTCGCCCGAGATGAGCAGGAACTCGGCATGCTCGACACGGACCTGGGCGATCGAGCGGAGGACGCTCTCGCGCAGGAGGCCCCGCAGCTTGGCGTCTCGGGGCCATGCCCCGACGTGCGCGTCGGCGAGGTGCGCGAAGACGAACCGGTCCGAAGCCATGGATCTCTACCGGACCGGTGGTTCGGGCGGGCCCTTGCGTGGGCCGTTGCGGCTGCGGTCCCGGAGGGCCGCGGAGATGCCGCTCGCCGCGCCTACCAGGAGGATCCCGAACGGCAGCAGATCGTCGCTGTTGAACCGCGGGGCCGGGGATTCCGGGGAGGTGCTCTTCGGCGGCGAGGAAGACTTGGAGGCCGGCGGCGCCGCCGCGGCGGCCGCCGAAAGGGAGCGCACGGTGAGGTCCATGATCTCGAACAGCTCGGTCGCTTCCTCCATCGTGATCTGCCGGTTGCGCAGGCGGCCGACGAGAAAGACGTAGCGCGCGCTGGAGCTCGCGGTGCCCCCCATCGGTGCTTTGGGCCTCGAGGTCGCCATCGAATCGTGCCGTCCGGAACCGTCCCATGCGGAGCGGGCTCTTGAAGCGTCGGGGAGTGCGGGAGGCGGGCTTCCGCGAGGAGTTATAGAGGCCACCGGCCCTTCCTATCGCGATGTCATCTCCGCCCGAGGCCCCGCACTCCGACGAGCGCGAGCGCCACCTGCACGTGCGCCTTTCCGAGTCCCGGGGCGCGATCTACGATCTCATTACCGAGTACCTCCAGGCCGCCGGCAAGGCGCCCGACTGGTACTGGCGGACGGCCGGCCGGCTCGAAGGCAGCGAGGCCGACAACCTCGAGGAGATGCTCTCGAGCGCCTTCGAGGCGGGCGCGTTCATCGCCCACGAGCACCCCGAGGACGTGGAGTTCGTCTGGGTCACGGAAGAGGACTGCGACAAGGAGCGTCGCCGGGAGGAGCGCGGCGAGCAGCGCGAGGAAGCGCGCAAGGAACGCTCCACGATGAGCCACTACGCCTAGGCGCGGTCGGCCGTAGCGGCCGCGTGTCCGTTCATAGAACCCTCTCGGCGCGGAGACCCCTCAACTTGTTGGGGGGAGGAGCGCCGGCACCTATTTGTGTTTCCCGGTGATGGCCCCGGCACACAGCCGAGCGAGTTCCCCACCGATGGGAACGAGCACGCTCGGCGCAGGGTGCGCCCGCCCCCAAACACCTCGCAAGGGGTAAGGCACTCCCGCAAGGGAGCAACAGTTGAAGGTTGGGAACCGACGGGCATACGCACCAGACTCGGGGAGCTATGCCTCCGCAAGGAGGGGGCGGAAACACCTTTGATGCCCCTTCCCGAGCCGGGCCGCTTCCCGCTTCGTGCGGGTAGGGATTGGAACCCCGAAGTCGACCGGCCCATCGCGCTCCGTACCGTCGGTAAGACGGCGTTTTCTGGGGAACCAGCCCCTGGACGGAAATTGGAAGCGCAAGCCACCGAGTTCAATCGGTGGTCGTTGACTAGGGCCCGGAACATCGGGCGATCCGTGATCGCGGACGTGGCCGTCGTCGTGTCGAACGCCAAGGCGTCGGCGAAGTGGTGGGCGAAGAACCTCGGATTCTCCACGTATACCGTCGGGGGTTCCGGGCACGCGATCCTCGTTGCCCCGCCGGGGGACCGGTTCGTTCTGCATCTGTGCGAGGGCTTCGCTCCCCTGGAGCCCGGCGACACCGGCATCGCCTTCGTGACCGATGAGATGGACGCGCTGACTGCTCGCATGGCCAAGAGCGCCGTGCCGTTCCCCGTACCTCCCCAGCGGGAGAAGTGGGGCGCGATGGCCAAGTTCGCCGACCCGGACGGGAACATCTTCTGGCTCCTTGAGGTACCTACGCCGATGGTGCGGGCTACCCTGAATTCGCGCGCCCCGAGCCGAAGGGCCCGGTCAGCCCGGCCTCACGCCCGTACTCGAAAGCGCTAGGCGGCTCGAGAACGCTGGCCGAGAGATCCGACGGGCGAGGTGGTTCGGCCGGGCGCCTCCGGTCCTCCGGGGGCCATCCGGCCCGGACGCAGCCGCAGGTCCTAGATCCCGATGACCGCGTGGGCCACGATGAGCGCGATGAACAGGATCGAGACGGTGTTCACGACCTTGATGAGCGGATTGATGGCGGGTCCCGCGGTGTCCTTGGTCGCGTCCCCGACGGTGTCGCCGACGACGGCCGCCTTGTGCGCGTCGGAGCCCTTGCCGCCGAAGTGACCCAGTTCGATGTATTTCTTGCCGTTGTCCCATGCGGCGCCCCCCGTGGTCATCATGATCGCGAGCGGGAAGCCGGAGAGGATGACGCCGAGCAGGACGCCCGCGAGCGCGATGGGTCCGAGCAGGAAGCCGACCGCGAGCGGGACGGAGACCGCGATGATCGCGGGCACTGCGAGCTGGCGGATCGCCGTGACCGTGACGATGTCGACGCACGTGCCGTACTCGGGCTTCGCCGTGCCCGCGAGGATGCCGGGGATCTCCTTGAACTGGCGGCGTACCTCGAAGACGATCGCCTTCGCCGCGACCCCGACCGCCTCCATCAGGAACGAGGTGAAGAAGAACGGCAGGATCGCCCCGATGATCAGGCCCGCTACGATCAGCGGTTGGTCGATCGTCAGCATGCTGGTGAACGAGGTCCAGCAGGAGATCGTCACCGAGGAGCCGCTCCCGCACCACGCCTGGGCGGTCGCGAAAGTGTAGGCCGCGAACAGGGCGAGCGAGGCGAGGACGGCCGAGCCGATGGCGTAGCCCTTGGTGATCGCCTTGGTCGTGTTCCCGACCGCGTCCAGCGGATCGGTGATCGCGCGTGCCTCCGCCGGGAGCCCGGCCATCTCGGCGATCCCTCCGGCGTTGTCGGTGATCGGGCCGAACGCATCGATCGAGATGATCATGCCCGTGACCGCGAGCATGCTCGCGGCCGCGAGGCCGATCCCGTAGAGTCCGAGCTCGGGAGTGGGGGCGGTCGTCCAGCCCTGCCAGCCCACGGCGGTGTAGGCGATCAGGATGGCTCCCACGATCGAGATGCCCGAGATCCAGACGGCCTCGAGGCCCACGCCTAGGCCCGTGATGACCGTCGTGCCGGCTCCCGCCTGCGCGGATTCGGCGATCTTCTTGACCGGCCGATAGCTCGAGTTCGTGTAGTAGTCGGTCGCGAGGACGATCAGGACCATCACGACGAGCCCGACCACCGTGGCGACGAACATACCCCAGTTGCCGTTCATCAAGGTGTAGTTGAGGTAGAACAGGCCCACGACGCCGACGATCGTGGTCGCGCCGAGCCCCTGGTAGAGGGCGCCCATGATGGTGCCGCCGGGCCGCATCCGCACGAAGGCGATCCCGACGATCGTGGCCACGATCGCCCAGGCGCAGACGACGAGCGGATACAGGATCGCGTTGGGGTAGTTGGTCGTGATGGCGCTCCCGATGAAGTAGGCGAGGAGCATCGCGCTGACCGCCGTGACGACGTAGGTCTCGAACAGATCCGCGGCCATTCCCGCGCAGTCTCCGACGTTGTCTCCAACGTTGTCCGCGATGACGGCGGGGTTCCGGGGGTCGTCCTCGGGGATCCCCGCCTCGACCTTGCCGATGAGGTCGGCGCCGACGTCGGCGCCCTTCGTGTAGATCCCGCCGCCGACCCGGGCGAAGAGACTCATCAGCGACGCCCCGAAGAGGAGCCCGACCATGCTCGAGACGTTGCCACCGAACGCCATGTAGAACCCGACGAGTTCGATGAGTGCGAGTCCCGCGACGGAGAGGCCCGTCACGGTGCCGCCGTAGAACGCGAATCGCATGGTCGAAGCCAGATCGCTCTTCTCGGCCTTGGCCGCGGTGCGCACGTTCGCGCGGACGCTGACGTACATCCCGATCGCGCCCGCGAGCGCGCTGCCCGCAGCGCCGAAGAGGAATCCGATCGCGAGGGCGGGTCCGATGCCGCCAATGCCGAACGCGAAGGCGATGATGATCGCGAGCGCGATCGCCACGGAGAACACGATCGTGTACTCGCGGCGCAGGAACGCGTTGGCCCCCTCTCGGATGGCGTCGCCGATCGACCGCATCCGGTCGTTGCCGTCCGATTGACGCAGGACGAACAGCGTCATCACCGCGGCATACACGAGTGCGAGGACCGAGGCGACGAGGATCAGGATCTCCAGTTGGAAGGTGCTCAGTCCCATGACTTCACTCCGTGGTGCTGGTCGCGCGTACCGGCCCCTCTATTAAAAAAGAATGGTCGGGGCGGTGTGCCCGCACCGTTGGACGTTTCCTCCCGAGCCCTTGGTGGGTGGGTCGTTCTCGAGCGGAGGAGGATCTCCGCGTCTTCGATCAGGGTTCGAAGGCGCGTTCGTGCACGCGCCGTGACACCCGGTCGATGAACTCGGGACGCGAAAACGACGCGGAGCCCTTCACTCCGCGAATCCGCAGAGAGACGGTCCCATCGGCGATCTCCTGATCGCCCACGACCGCGATGTACGGGACGCGATCGACCTCGGCTTCGCGGACCCGCTTGGGGAGCGTCTCGAGCGTGTCGGAGACTTCGACCCGGAGGTGGCTCGATCGCAGCTCCTCGAGGAGGCCCCGGGCGAGCTCCACGTGCCGGTCGGCGACGGGAAGGATGCGGACCTGTACCGGGCACAGCCAGGGAGGCAGCCGTCCGTTGCAATGCTCAAGGAGGACTCCGAGGAACCGCTCCCAGCTTCCGAGGATCGTCCGGTGGATGACCACGGGGGCGTGCATCTTTCCGTCCGCGCCCTGGTACTCGAGCGCGAAGCGGATCGGCTGCTGGTAATCAAGCTGGATCGTCCCCGTCTGCCACGGCCGTCCGATGCTGTCGCGGATGTGGATGTCGATCTTGGGGCCGTAGAACGCCCCCTCCCCGGGAGAGACGCGGTACTGTACTCCGGACTCCTTCAGGACCTTCTCGAGCGTCGCCTCCGCGCGGTCCCAGGTCTCCTTGTCTCCCAGGAACGTCGCCGGCCGCGTGGAGAGTTCGTAGCTCCACTCCAGGTGGAACGTCGTAAAGGCGCTCCGTACCCATTCGAGGAGGACCCGGATCTCCTGCTCGATCTGATCCTCCGATACGAAGAGGTGGGCATCGTCCTGGACGAACTCCCGGACCCGAGTCATTCCATGCAGCGTGCCGCTTGGCTCGTTGCGGTGGAGCGGAGCGAACTCGGCGAGACGAAGCGGCAGCTCGCGGTAACTCCGCGCGCGCGAGCGGAAGATCATCATCGAGCCGGGGCAGTTCATCGGCTTCCAGCCGAACGTCCGGTCCTCGCTCGTCGTCAGGAACATGTTCTCCCGATAGTGCTCCCAGTGCCCGCTTGTCTGGTAGACCGAGACATCGAACAGGAGAGGCGTGCGGACCTCCGAGTACCCGGTCTCGTGCAGGTGTTCGGTCACGAACCGTTCCAGTTCTCGGACCACGATCATTCCCTTCGGAAGCCACACCGGGAAGCCCGGGCTCTCCTCGAAGAAGGTGAACAGCTCGAGCTTCGCACCCATGGCTCGGTGATCGCGAGCCTCGGCCTCCTTGCGCATCTTCAGATACGCATCGAGTCCGGCCCGGGTCGGGAACCCGACCCCGCGCACCCGTTGGATCGACGGTGCGCCCGCTTCCTCCGTGCTCTTGACGGCCGAGAACCCGAGGACATGAACCCCTTCGAGCCAGTGGGTATCGGGGACGTGGGGACCGCGACACAGGTCGACAAAGTCGCCAGTCGAGTACACCGAGACGGGTTCGCCCGCCGGCGCTTCGTGGATGTACCGGAGCTTGTGGGGGTTCGTGGCGAACATCTCCTCGGCCTCGGCCTTCGAGATCTCGCGTCGTTGGAACCGGTCCCCCGCGCGGACGGTGCGGTTGATCACGCGACGCATCTCCTCGAGGTCCTCGGGGGTCAGGGGTCGGACATCGAAATCGTAGAAGAACCCCTCGTCGGTTGGGGGTCCGTGGGTCGGCTTCGCCTCGGGGATGATCTCCGTCAGTGCCTTCGCTACGAGATGGGCCGCAGAGTGCTGCAGGATGTCCCGGCCCGCTCGGTCCTCGAAGGTGAGCGGTGAGAGCGGGGCGCCGGCCTCGACCCGGCGGTCGAGATCGACGGGGACCCCATCGAGGATCGCGGCGAGGTACGTCGCGGATTCCTCCGGCCGCCACGCCCGAAGGATCTCCCGTACGGTACTGCCCCGCGGGACCTCCCGTACGCTCGCGTCTGGAAGCCGTACGGTCACCGTGTTGGGATCGGACATCGAGCCTCGGAGGACGAGGCGACCTCGCCCCTCCCCAAAAAGGGTTCGGACCGGAGGTTCCCCCGACCGGCACCGTCCCCGCCGGCGGCCGGCATCGCTTTCTACGCGTCGCGCATCGGGCGGCGGAGAACCATGCCGAACTACGTGTTCTTGGTGCAATTGACCGATCAGGGGATTCACACGGTGAAGGACTCACCCAAGCGGGCCAATGATTTCGAGCGTGCGATCACCGCGGCCGGGGGCAAGGTGACCACGATCCTGCATACCATGGGGATCTACGACGCGGTGGTCACCGCGGAACTCCCTTCGGACGAGGTGGCGAACCGCCTCGCGCTCGGAGTCGGGCTGAGCGGAGCCGCGCGGACCATCACGCTCAAGGGCTGGACCGACGCCGAGTTCCGTCAGCTGGTGGAGAAGCTCTGAGCCGGCCCCGGGGCCTCGAGAACCCCGTGCGCCGAAGGCGTCGGAGCGGGGAATGGAAGCCCCCGACGGCGCGGGCGCGAACTCGGACGACGGGCCGGGGCGCCGGCCGCTACTTCGATAAGGCCCTAGTCTCCTAGCGGGGTTCGTAGCCGGGCGAGTTCATGCCGGGGAAGACCGCCGTAATCTCGAAGACGCCATTTCGGGTCACCTTCGCGGGTGGGGGCACCGACCTCCCGGAGTACTACCGGAAGTTCGGGGGCGGCGCCTGCGTCGCAGGATCGATCAACAAAGGTATCTACGTCATGGTCGCGGAGAATTTCGTACCCTCCGAGATCCGCGTCAGTTACAGGGTCACCGAGGACGCCCGGCAGAGCATCGACGAGATCGCCCACAGCTCGATCCGGGAAGCGATGCGCCTGCTCCAGATCCCGAGCGGGATCCAGGTCATCACGGCGACCCAAATGCCCTCCCGCGGCACCGGGATCGGTTCCAGCAGCAGTTGTGCGGTCGGGGTCCTGAACGCGCTCCACTCCTGGCGGGGCGACCGCGTGGGCCCTCGGCAACTGGCGCGCGAGGCGGTCCGGATCGAACGCGAGATCCTTCACGAGCCGGGCGGAGTCCAGGACCAGTACACGGCGGCCTACGGCGGCCTGAATCTCATCCGGGTGGACCGGGACGACACGGTCTCGGTTCAGAGCCTGCAGGTGGACCACGACGCGCTCGAGACCCTGAACCAGAGCCTGATGCTCTTCTTCACGGGGGTCGAGCGACCCTCGTCGGCCATCCATGCGCATCAGGCGAATGCCGTCGAGAGTCATCTCGACGAGTACCGAACGATGAAGGATCTCGCCCTCCAGACCGCCGCGGCCATCGAGAAGCTTGATCTTCCCGAGATCGGCCGGCTGATGGAGGAGAACTGGGAGCTCAAGCGACGGCTCTCGGAGGGCGTCACCAGTCCGACCATCGACGAGTGGTGTGCCGTCGCGAAGCGCAACGGTGCCTTCGGAGGCAAGCTCATGGGCGCGGGCGGAGGCGGATTCCTGTTCTTCGTCGTGCCTCCCGAACGCCAGCACGACGTCCAGCACGCTCTCGGCTCGCTCGGCCTGATGAGGAAGCCCATCCGCCTCGACATCCGGGGCAGTTCGCTCGTGTTCGAGGAGTGAGGGTCGAGGCGCGTCCGGCGCGATCAACTCTCGGTGTTCAGTACCCAGTCATACCTGCAGACCACCCGCGCGCCCTTCTGATACATCTCATGATCGGTGGGCACCTCGAAGATCCCGGCGAAGTGCGCCCCGAGCCGCTCACAGGTCCGGCGTGAGGCCGCGTTCTCCGGGTCGCACGTGAGGATGATCCTCGTCAGCCCATGATCGAGCGCCACCGGCCCGAGCAACCGGCAGGCCCTCTCCGCGAAGTGCCGGCCCCGGTAGCCTTCGGCAACGAAGTACCCCATGTGCCCTGCGGTGAGGAGGGCCGGGTGATCTCCGATCCTCAATCGAATGGTCCCAATCTCTTCCTCGGATCCGTGGAGCGTGATCTTGTAGTGGTACTGGGGAACGTGGCCTCGAGCGGGGTCCGCAGGATCCTTCGTCTGGACGTATAGGTCGATCACGCGGTCGGTAAGGTGATCCTCGTTGAGCGTCTCGGTGGACATTGCAACCTCGCGAGCATCCACCGCGATGTCGATCCCCGCGGGGCCGGGTTCGCGCAGGGTGACGATGTCGGCGAGCGCAAGCCCCCCTACTTGTAGGGGGTTAGCGAGCCCCCTATCTACGCTGGGGGCATGGATGGAGTGCTACCGCCGAAGATGTATCACCCGAACAAGTACCGCCTCTACCCGTTTCCGAATCAGGAGCGGGAACTCCTCCGACAGTTCGGCGAGTTGCGCTTTCTCTGGAACTACGCGCTCGAACAACGGCAAGATGCGTGGCGGAAAGAGAAGCGATCCATCTCGTACGTGGACCAGTGCCGGGGCCTTGCCAAGTGGAGAGCCTACGACCAGGAGGGGGTCGGGAGGGT
>DATKQS010000022.1 GCA_035532555.1 Thermoplasmata archaeon
CGCTCGTCAGTACGACTCGACCGCGAGCCCGGGGATACGGGCAAAATCGGCGTCTCGGCTCACCAGGACGTGATGATGGGTCAGGCAGACGGCCGCGATCATCACATCGAGCATCGGTAGCGGGGTCCCTTGACGGCGCAACTCCGCCCGAAGCCGTCCGGCCAACACTCCGGACTCGGAATCGAGCGGCAGCACGTCCCGCCCCCCCACGAGCCCGAGCGCTTCGCGGAGATAGGAGCCTCCGACGTGGTACGCTCCGTCCAGGAACTCGGCGACCACCGGGGCCGGAAGGAAGAGGACCTCTCCCTCGGAATCGAAGAGCTTCGCCTTCGCCACGGCCCCGGGGTGCCCACGAAGGACGTCGATCAAGAACGAGGTGTCGAGACAGCGCGCCAATCAGCCTCCGCTCCGCAGGAGCCGATCGAAGCGCTCCTCGTCCATGCGCCGCGCCCGCTTGCGCTCGGCCGCGATCTCGCGGAAGCGGTTCGCGGGTAAGTCCTTCCAGGCTCCGGCGAAGCTGGAGAGCGGTCGGCGCCTTCCGGCGAGCCGCTTGACCACCTGACTGAACGTCTCGCCCGGACGCTTGTGCCGCTTCAGGAGGTCGTAGGCTTCCCGATCCAGTGCGATGGACGTGGTCTCCATGGGCTCTGGCTATGTCTACCATAGTGGGAGTACATAGCGCTTCCTCCCAGCCTGCTCAACGCCCACGAGCGTAGCAACGGGCTCGGACTTCCCACGTTGACTGTCCCATCGCATCGCGGCACCTTATCGAGGGATGGGGGACGACCTCCGGCTCGTTGCCTTCCCCCCCGGTTCGGCCGCCGCCACCCCGGCTACCCCTCGCACTCCCTCCGCGCCGCCTCCTCCTCGGCCTCCCGCTCGTCGCTCTCCCGCACCGCGTCTTCCCATCCCTCCAAGTAGAGCCGTTCCAGGGCCGCCACCACCTCCGGCGGGGTCCGCACCATCAGCAGCTCGACATACGCCCGATGCACGGCCGCGAACGGCGTCGTCGCCTTCGCTCCTACGGATCCCGCGTCGCTGCTTCCTTCCGGCGCCGTCTCGGGCGGAGCGGGTCCCCGTGGCGCGCGCTCCATCCTCTTCTACCTCGCTCCCCGGCCGTTGCCGTTCGTGTCGTCGGGCTGGCGCACGAGGACGCCCGGCCTCGGCCGCAGCTCTTCCTCGATCCGCTGGCCTTCCTCCCGCACGATCACCGCGAGCTCCTCCGTCAGCCGGTCCGCGAGCTCCCGCAGGCTCTCCCCGGGTTTGCGGCTCGCCGCCGCCCGCACCCGGATCGTGCTGTACGGGATCCCGGTGGGTGCCGCCACCTCGATCTCCAGGCTCTCGGGCTCCGGGGCCGTCGCGGCTCGCTCGCTCCGTCGCTCCGGGTCCACCCTTTCACCGTTGCTCGAGACCGCAGGCCGACCGTCCTGCCTCGTTGGGCTCTCCCGTTCCTCCGGGCCGGGTTCCCGGGATTCTCCCTCCTGCCCTTTCGCTCCGGCGATCAGGGCGCCCAGCCACTTCGACGCCTCGGTTCGCGTGAGCCCGGGATCCTCGGCTCGCTCCCGCTCGACCCCCCACCGATAGAGCGCCCACCGCTGCTTCTCCGTCGCCCGTGGTTCACCGTTCCCGGGCTCCCCGAATCGGTCCTCCTGTAGATTGCTCGCCATGATCTCTTGCGTGCTCGCCCTTCGGGGCGAGCCCTCCACCTTACCCCAGGCGGGTCGGCGGAAACCGGACTGGTCGGGTGGGGGCCGGATTGGGCTCTCACGGTTCACCGGTGATTGCTCGAGCTCCTCGGTCCGTCCCGGAGGACCGAACAAATCCGCTCCTGGACTTGCCATCGCCGCCGCCTTGGACGTTGCCACGGCGCCGGGAGGGAGCGATCTCCTCACCGCAGCTCGTGTTGGCCGGGAAGAACGCCCCAGGGCGGCCCAAGAGCCCCTCGAGGAAGTGCGCGAAGAGAATCCAGTGCTCCTCTCTTCGGTCAGTTCGCCGTGGGGTCCCGTGGTCCCGATTTCCCCACCGAGCACTCGGATGGACATCTCACCTCGAGCGAGGGGCCGCAGGAGCCGTCCCGTTCGGGGGTCTATCGCCTCGTCAGGTTTGGGCCCTGGTCGCTACCCGTGCGTGCGCCAACGCGTGAGGGAGTTCCCCGGCGTGGGCCCCATAGAGTCCCTTGGCCTTGGCCACCTCTTGGATCTGCCGCGCCGTCTCCGGGGGGACCAGCTCGTAACCGCACCGAGAGCAGACCCAGAAGAGGTAATGGCCAAAGAACTCCCCTCCGAGCGAGTAGGAGCGGACGGCTTCGACCACGTCACCGTTGCACTCGGGACACCCGGCCGGAAGGATGACCTTGGCCCTTTGCTTCCTCATCGTCATAGCTGGAATGCGGTAATCAGCTCGACATGGCAGGGGACTACATTGAGCTTGAGGTGCCATCGCCGATACACGGCATCGACCCTTCCCGGGCCCTCCGGATGCCACCGAGCGGCGCGCACCATTCGCTCGAAGTCCGCCAACGGTAGTCCGCGCAGATTCATCATGTCGAGTGCGTGCCGAGACGGCACGACGGTGCAGTCTTTCTTCGGGTTCACCATCTCCCGCTCTCGCCTCCCCGAGGGTGAGCCGCAGTTACGCATTGCGGTCGCCCTTCCTGACTCGACCACTTCGACTCCTCGCTGCGCGAGAGCCCGGGTCCTCGGCTCGCTCCCGCTCGACCCCCCACCGATAGAGCGCCCAGCGCTGCTTCTCCGTCGCCCGTAGTTCGTCGTGCGCCGCCTCCCCCAGTCCCTCCTCGCTCGTTTCCGTCGTCATAGTTCCTTTCGGGCTCGCCTGTCAGAGCGACTCCCCTATCGTGCACCGCCCGGGTTGGCGAGCCGGCCCCCTCGCTGTCGGACCCCAGCCTCCGGGTGCCCATGCCGAAGAGCGCGCCGAAGCTTCAACGGGTGTGGCCCGAGTTCCGGCCGGACCTCGACAAGCTATGCCGAGCCTGCCTGAACAGCTTGACGGGGATCGCGTGGAGGGACGGCTCGCAGGGGGTGCGCCTCGAGGCCGAGAAGGACTACGGCGCGCCCGGCGTGGTAATCTGGGTCGAACCGGTCGTGGGCGGTAGGGCGCTTCTCGGGATTTCCCTTACCCCACGCCCCTATAGGATGCGACATGCGTAGTAAGGGTGATATATCGACACCCATATCGTTACCCGGAGGTATGGTCGATGGATACGGTGACAGTCTCGCCGAAGTACCAAGTGGTAATCCCTGAGCGAGTTCGCGAAGAATTCCACATCCGGGCCGGGGACAAGATGGCCGTGATCGTGAAGCACGGGATCCTTCACTACGTTCCCGTCCGCCCCTTCGAGCAGACCAAGGGAATGACCCCCGGGCTGGATACGAGGGGCCTTCGCGACAAGCACGATCGCTTCTAGGAGTCGGGAGGCGCGGTGATATCCATCGACAGCTACGGGTGGATCGAACGGTTCGGTGGAGGGCCGAAGCAAGGTCAGTACAACCGGGTGATCGACGCGGTCCCCCCGACCGAGATCTTAACGTCGGCCGTCACGGTGTTTGAAGTGTACAAGAAGGCGAAGGCCATGCGCGGCGAGCACGCTGCGCTGGAGGACGTGGCCGCGCTCGGCCATACCCG
>DATKQS010000023.1 GCA_035532555.1 Thermoplasmata archaeon
GGGTTTGAGCATCTTGAAGCCGTGCAGGTTGAACGCGTGGATCAGCTGACGGACGTAGTCGTCGCTCATCAGGGCAATCACGGAGATCTTGGGTGGCGTGAATCCCTGAGCGGAGGCCATGATCACTTGGGCCCGTTTCACTTCGATGGCATTCTGCCCGTGCCGAACGATTCGACGCAGCTTGTTCCCCTCTTCGTCAGATATCTCTCGAACTCGGACGACCATGCCCAGGGCATGGAGCTCGACCGGAAAGTACTATCGCCTCAGATTCCGAACAACCCCGCCGGCCGCTCCACTAGGTACCCGCTCACTCCTTATCTAGGATTGCGAAGGCGCGAAGCAGCGTGCGCAGCGAACCACAACCCCTAATAATACATATGAACATGTATATTCATGCCTTCGCAAAATATCGCCGTGCAGAAGGGCGTCTACGATGCCCTGCGTAAGGAGAAACGAGGGGACGAGAGCTTCACCGGCCTGTTCCGGCGCCTGCTCTACGAGCGCGGTACCCTCGACGAGATCCTGGGCAGCTGGGGAAAGACCGCGGCGGCCTCCGATCGGGCCTCCCTCCATCGCCTGAGGGAAGGGGGCCGGCCGTGAAGGCCCTCGACACACCCGTCCTCCTCTCGATCCTCCACGGGGCTCCCGCCGCCAAGTCGCTCCTCAAGTCGCTCTCGGGGGAGGAGCTGGCCACAACGGAGGCCAATCTCCTCGAGCTCTCGGCGCTGGCCGCCCGGGCGCCGGGTGGCTCTCGAGCCCAGCGGATCCGTGGACTGGAGCGACTGAGGCGCCGCCTGACGGTGCTCCCGATCGATTCGCAGGCCCACGTCGAGGCCACCGCACGGCTGACGTCCGACCGGCCCGGCGGTTTGTTCCTCTGGGCGATGTACGGCGCGCTCCAGGCGCACGGGTGCGCTGAACTGATCACCGACACCAAAGGCAACCTGCCCGGCGGCCACTGGCGATTCAAGGTCCGACGAATTCGGTTATAGATTACTCAGAATATGTGAATACGTATCTATAGATTCTAAGCAACGCATACAGCACGATCTGCTCCCCGTGGCCCTGACGGAGATCGCATTAGAAGGCCGCAAACGGGTTTTCGGGCCCGGAGTAGGGTCAGAGGACGCCCGGAGCGCCCGGACCCTAAGTCCTAATAATTGGATGCTAAGTAATGTATGAAACGTAATCATCATGTCTAACACTGCGATATACAGGTATGACACGGTCAGAGCGCGGCCGACCGCCACCGATTCTCTGACGGAGCGGCGTATAACAGGAGTTATACGAACCCCGGGAGGGGGCCGTTCCCCCTCGAGCGGGACCCCAGTGGCGGCGAGGACCAACCCGGCCCCTAGTTCCTGTGCGGAACCTCGAACGCGCGGAGTGCGTCCGTCGAGCGCCCTGGAGAGTGCCTTGGATCTACTCCGCGCCCCTGCGACGGCCCAGGGCGGACATAGACGAAGCAGCGTCACGGAGTGTCGAGCGCTTTCCCGGGCCGAAGTGGGCCGCCTCGAGCGGCCGGCCCGTTCTGGCAGAGATCGCGAAGTGCGCTATTGAAGAACGCCACAAACGTTACCGTCGTTCTGTAATCCAGAGATACCATTACGACTTGGACCGCCCCCTCCAGCGATCGCCGGTCCGATCGAGATCGGCCGACGAACCGATTGGGGGTGGAAACGGGGGCGATCTCCGCCGAAGTCCGAAGAGGGAGATTCATATGTATATACATATGTATGGTATGCCCTGGATACCGCTCTGCGAAAGCAAGAACGTGCGCGGTTCGGTCGACGCGAGCTGGCGTGACTCGCCTCGAAGGTGCGCCCACGGAGGAGCCCAGCGCATGAGAGCCCTGGTCGTGGGTCCCCCGAATTTCGCGGAGACCCGGGAGTCGGGTGCGCGCTCCAGCGGGACCCTCTACCGCTGCGGTCGACCTCTCTCGGCGAACCTAGGTTCGATCGGGGGTGCTGCGCGGTCGCCCACCTCCCCCCACGGGAGTCGGAGTCCGGTAGGTCCCTAGGTACAGCAGGGCGACCGCGACTGCGAGGATGCCGCCGAAGAGGATACCGGCGTGGGTTAGGCCGATCGCTTCGGAGGCTTCGGCAACTCCGATGGTGGGGATCGAGAGGGCAAGGTAGGCAGCGCAGTAGAAGCCGGCCAGGATCTCGCCCCGCCGCTCCTCGGGGGTGACCCGGTCGATCAGCGTGACGCTGCCCATGAAGGTGAGGCCCACCGAGACCCCTAGCCCGGCGCTCACGAGAGCCATAAGCGTCCAGAGGGTGAGCGGGAGGATCAGAACGAGGGCGACGAGAGCTCCGAGCAGCACGGGAAACCCGACCAACAGCGCACGGCGATCATGGATCTGGGCGGTGGCCAGCTGTGTAGCCGCTGCCATCCCGAACATGAGAGCAACGAACGCTCCGGCCGCCAAGGGACTGGAAATGCCGAGATCGCTACGCAGGTACGATGGCATGAGCGCGGCAAAGAGACCGTAGATGGAGTAGCAGGCCGCGACACCGCCGGCCGCGACCCAGAACCATCGTCGAAGCGTCGGCGGTACGGAGATGCGTTGGATCTGGATCCGAAGGTTCGAGCCGAGGGCCGCGGCGGTCTCGGGGGTGACGTAGACGGCGAAGAGCCCGATCAAGCTCGCGAGGACCGGCAGGAGGTAGACGAGTTCCATGGGGTAGGGGGCGTACTCGACCAGGAAGCCGCTGAGGACGACACCGATCGCGAATCCACCGAAGTTGGCCGCCACCGCCACGCGCGCGACGTGGTGCTGATCCCGGTAGGGCTCAAGATCGCTCATCGCCGCGGTCGCTACGGAGGTCGTGACTCCCACCCCCATCCCCGAGATGACCCGAGCGAGTCCGAGCCACACCACCCCCGGGGCGAACGCGAAGCCCGCGGCGCCGACGGCGGTGAGAATCATTCCGAGGTAGAGCATTCTCCTTCGACCTACCCGCTCGGCCTGAGGGGCCACGAAGAACAGCGTCAGGAGCACCCCAGCCGTGTACGCGCCGAATACGAGTCCGAGGATCCCTGAGGAGAATCCGAATTGCTGCTCATAGATGGGGTAGAGCGGGGTCGGTACCGCGGCCGCGAACGCGGTGACCGCGAGGACGTAGGCGGTCCAACGGAACGCTCCACGGGGTCCGCGGATCATGACCGAACCTAGCCCCTCGGATCTCACGGGGGCGCTCTGTACGTCCACGACCTGACTCCGACGCCGGAAGCACAGCGCCAACGGCCATATGCGCTAAACGGCCCCGCAGCGACGGTCCGATCTCAGCGTGTACGGGCAGGACCGCAATCCAGGTAGGGCTCGGGCCGTGCCGAGTCGCCATGTGTCGCCGAATCGCGCTCGGCGCCGGGGCGGAGCGAGGGCTTTAACGGCTAACGGGGTCAAGTAGGAATATGTGCAATCTCATGCCGTTCTCGTGGACATTCTGCTTCGGCCCCGTGACGCCGCCCGCCGACTCGGGCTCACGGTACGCACGATCCAACGGATGGACCGGGACGGCCGGCTCCGTGTCATACGGACCGCGGGCGGAAGACGACGGATCCCAGAATCGGAGGTCTTCCGTCTCTCCGGCGAGCGCGAGATTCGTGCGCCTATCCTGTACGCCCGCGTCTCGTCGCGCGGCCAGAAGGAGGACCTCGAACGACAGAAGGAGCGGCTTCAACGGGCCTTCCCAGGGGCCGAGATGCACATGGACATCCGCTCCGGGCTCAAGTTTGACCGCCCTGGGTTTCTCGCGGTTCTCCAGGCCGTCCAGGAGCGTCGGGTATCTCGCGTCGTGGTCGCCTACGAGGATCGCCTCGCCCGGTTCGGCGTGGATCTGCTCCGCCATGTCTTCGCCGCCTACGGGACGACTCTTGAGGTGCTGGACCCGAAGCCCAAGGACATACCGGAGACCGAACTGGCCAACGACCTCATCGCCATCATCACCTCCTTCTCGGCTCGGCTCTACGGGCTTCGCAGCCACAAGACCAAACGCCTCCTGTCCGAGGCCCGCAAGGTGGTGAAGGACCTGTGATGGTCACCCAAGCCTACCGTTACGAGATCGACCCGAACCGACACGAAGAAGAATGCCTGCGGCGCCATGCCGGCGCCGCACGGTTCGCGTACAACTGGGCGGTAGAGCGGTTGCGGAAAGCATCGGCGGAGAACCGATCTATTCCATCGGCAATCGGTCTTCATCGTGAGTGGAACGTATGGAAACGGACGAACGCTCCCTGGTGGGAGGAGGTCTCGAAGTGCGCTCCCCAGGAGGCGTTCCGGAACGCCGCCACTGCGTATCGACGACATCGAACCGGTCTCGCACGCGAGCCGCGTTTCCATCGGCGGGGCATGCGAGACTCGTTCCGTCTGACCGGAGCGGTTCGCGTCCTTGACGGCCGCCTCCAGCTCCCGCGCATCGGGGAGGTCCGGGCGAAAGAATCGACGGCGAAGTTCCACGGCCGTATTCTTTCCGCGACGGTCCGCCGGGAAGCGAATCGGTGGTTCGTGAGCCTCGCTGTCGAGAGGGAACGCCCCGACCCCGGGACGGTTGTTGGCCCAGCGGTCGGTGTCGATCTCGGTCTCAGCTCTTTCGCAGTTATTTCCGACGGGAACCGCCTGCAATCTCCGAAGCCGCTGGCCTCCGGCCTCCGGAGGCTCCGGCATCGGAGCCGCCTTCACAGCCGGAAACAGAAGGGGTCGCGGGGCCGGGCCAAGAGCGCCCGGGCGCTCGGCCGCCTCCATTACCGCATTCGCTGTCGCCGCCGTGATTTCCTCCACAAGGCGACCACCGAGCTGACGAGAACCAAGTCGGTCGTGGTCGTCGAGGACCTCTCGGTGAAGAACCTGGTCCGGAATCGACATCTGTCCCGGGCCATCAGCGACGCCGGGTGGTCGGAGTTCCGACGGATGTTGGAATACAAGACCGTCTGGAATGGGTCCCGGGTCGTCGTGGCGCCACGGAACTATCCGTCGAGCAGGCGATGCTCCGGGTGCGGACTTGTCAAGGACGAGCTCGCGCTATCGGAGCGGATCTACTCGTGCGGGCGGTGCGGTCTCGTGATGGACCGGGATCTGAATGCGGCACGGAATCTCGTGTCGCTCGTCGCCGGGAGTTCCCCGGAGACGGTAAACGCCGGTGGAGCGGTCGTAAGACCCGTCCGCGAGGACGGGCAAGCCGCCGGGAACCCGGAATCCGTACTTGTTTCCAGGTACGGATGAACGGTGACGGCTATATTCGCGCACCGGCATCGGATGGTTGGAGTTGCCGGGCCCAGGTCCGGAGGACCCGTAGGATGAAGACCGAAGCGAAGAAAGTCTGGATGGACGGCAAGCTCGTCGACTTCGCGGACGCCAAGTCCCACGTGCTCGGCCACTCGCTCCACTACGGGGTCGCCGTGTTCGAGGGGATCCGGGCCTACGAGACGGCCCGGGGCGTGGCGATCTTCCGGCTGAAGGAGCACGTAGAGCGATTCCTAGCCTCCGCTCGCTTCTACTTCCTTCCGGTCCCGTACAGCGCCGCGGAGATCGAACGGGCGATCATCGAGACGACGGCGGCGAACGACATCGTCCCGGCGTACATCCGCCCCCTCATCTACCGCGGCGAGCCCGGCCTCGGCGTGAAGAACCTGACCGGCAAGGTCTCGCTCACGATCGGGGTGGTCCCGGCGAGCAAGTACCTCGGCGCCACCTCCGACGAGGGCGTCAAGACGAAGATCTCCCCGTTCCGCAAGCCCCGATCGGATGCCATCCCGTCGTGGGCTAAGGCGGCGGGCAACTACATCAACAGCTATCTCGCCGGCATCGACGCTCTGAAGGAGGGATACGAGGAGGCGATCCTCCTCGACGCGCTCGGCCACCTCGCCGAGGGTACGGGAGAAAACATCTTCCTGGTCCGGAACCGGAAGCTCTACACCCCCGGGCCGGAGTCGGACATCCTCATGGGTATCACGCGCGACTCCATCATCCGGATCGCCGGGGACCTCGGCTACGAGGTCGTCGAGAAGCCCCTGTCGGTCAACGAACTGTACTCGGCGGAGGAGGCGTTCTTCTCCGGCACGTACGCCGAGATCGCCCCGATCCGCTCGGTCGGGCAGTACATCATCGGCAACGGCAAGGTCGGTCCCGTGACCCGGGACGTCTCCGCGGTGTACTACCGGACCGTGAAGGGCGAGGAGAAGAAGTACGCCGACTGGCTCACGCTCGTCCCGAAGCTCTCGACACCGACCGTGCGACCTCGGGCGTAGCCCGAGAGGAGCCCGATGCCGTTCCCGCCGTCCGTGCGCTCACTGCCGAAGACCCAGCTCGCCGGCATCGACGTCTACGTCCATGATGACGGGCGTACCCAGATCCTGTTCATGGAGCTCGGGAAGGACCGGGCCGAGGTCGTCGTGCCCACCCACACCCACGACGTCGAGTGGGGGATCGTGGTCGAGGGCCGGATCGATATGACGATCGATGGTCGGACCGAGTCCCACCTCGCCGGGGCGACGCATCTCATCCCCGCCCACGTGCCCCACAGCTTCCGGTTCACGCCCGGCACCTCCAGCGTCCACTATTTTATCGAGAAGCGCGTCGCGCTGCCAGCATCGGCGCCGCGTCCCTGACGGGACGATCTACGACTTGGGAATCCCCGCGCAGTGGCCGAGGTGGACCGAGGGGTCCGGCCTCCAGACGAGCTCGATGCGAATGCCGTCCGGCCCACGCAGGTAGAGCGAGCGAGAGTCCTCGCGCTCCTTCTCGCCGATGATCACGACCCGGGATCGCTGCACCCGGCTCTTGAGGCCCGTCCATTCGCTCACGCGCAGCGCGAGGTGGTCGACGCCCCCGACGGCCTCCTTGTCCTTGGCGTCGTGCAGGCCGAGCACCTGGTCCCCGAACATGAGGTAGGTGTGGCCGTCCCCGTCGCCGAGGACATCCATGCCCATCTGCTCGACAAAAAAGCGCCGGGCCTTCTCCCGATTCTTGACCCGGATATCGATATGGTCGAAGCCCATCAACCCGAATTCGCGTAGATGGGTCTTCGGTGGCATCGATATCTCCGTCCCGGCCGAGGACGGGGTGGTATTTGGGGCCTCTGTCGGTGCCGGAGAAGCTCCGAGAACAGCCCGCCGGCTCGGATCGCGGGGCCGCCTCAGCTCGGGGGCCGCCGGCGCCGCCGTGTGAGCAGGATTGCGGCGATGATTGCGATCGCGATCACGGCCCCGACGAGCACCAGGACCTCGATGATCCACCCGGGGAAGGAGGTCGTCCCCGAACCCGGGGCCGAGAACTGGATCGGTTGACTGACGTTCGATCCCGCGACCGTCACCGATCCCGACGGCGGAGCGACGTGGTAGGTGGCGTTCGTCCCGGCGGTGAATAGGTACGTTCCGTTCGTTGCGAGGAAGCTGATGGTCGAAGTGATGGACGTGTAGTTCGCCCCGCCGGTGAAGTTCACGAACCAGCCGGTGCCGACCGCGAGTCCCGCGGCTTCGAACGATACGGTGTACCTCTCGAGGGAGAAGGTGATGTTGACCGCGACGGAATCACCGGCCACGGTGACCGATCCCGCGCCCGGGCGGGGGGCCCACTCGCTGAGCGCGGCGCGCACGCGGAACGAGTACGTCCCGTTGATGACGTGGAGCGTGATCTCGGGCTGGCCCGTGGTGACGTTCTGCCCGCTCCCGAGGACGACCGTCCACCCGATCCCAGAGGGTAAGCCGGTCTCGGAGAACACGATCGATCCCGGCAGCGCCTGGAAGGGCACGCCGATGACCTGAGGGGCCCCGTCCATGGTGACGGTCCCGCTCGCCCGTACCGGTTCCCAGTGCGGATCCCCCGAGGAGATGTTGTACTCGAACGTGCCCGACGGCAGCGGGACGCTGATGGTCGGCGTGGTGGAGGAGTAGCTTCCTCCGTGGCTGATGTTCACGAACCACAACGTACCGGAGGGCAATCCACCCGCCGTGAAGTTCGCGAGATATTGTGCCGACGGCTCGTACGACAGGACGCCTTGGATCGAGCTTCCCGCCGAGATCCCCAGGGTCCAGCCGCCCGAGGACCCGCTCGTCCACGCGAGATTCTCCGCGTTCTCTCCGGTCTGGTCGATCGACTCGTAGAACGAGCGGGTGCTGGCGGTCTCGAACGTCGAGCTGCCGTACGGAAGGATCTTGGCCACCATCGAGCCGGCCGTCGGGGCCGTGAACTGCCCGAGGCCCCCGGTCGGCCCTCCGACGAGGCCGAACTGCGGTGATAGGCCGCCGGGGATGGGGTTGCCCGGGAACGGCCCGTTCTCATGCTCGGTGCCCTGCCAGGAGTAGTTGTACCAGAGGCTCCCGATGATGTACGACGCCCCCGGCACCGGCAAGGAGAGCTCGTGCGAGCCCACGAAGTACTCGATGCTCTGGTTGTTGAAGCCAACGCCGGGATTGAGCAGCGTACGAAGATCGAACGTGGCCGGTAACGGCATCACCTGACCGACGAGCGGGAAGTTGTACTCGTAGATCACTAGCGAATAGTACAGGCCGTAGAACGGATACGCGATCCAGCCCGAGTAGTTCATCGCCCAGCCGCTGGCCGTCCAGTTGATGTAGATCACGTTCTGGATCCAGTAGATTGGCGCGCCGAGACTGTTCGCGATGAACAGGTTCTGCTGGATCGAGGCGTTGAAGACCGACTGGGTCCCGTGCGAGGTGACCGCAAGACCGTGGAGCGTGAAGTTGTTCTCGACTCCCGAGAGTCGCCCGTTCACGCCGGCGGATGCGACCGCGAGGAAGTACATCGTGTAGTTGTACGCGTCGAGGGATCCCCAGCCGGTGACGAGGTCGTAGCCCGGCCCCGCGGCATAGTAGTGGTTGGAGCCATTGACCGTGTCCGAGAGCGGTAGCGTGGGAAGCGGCGAGGTGTAGCGCGACCCGTTCAAGTATCCGGTCGTCGGAGTATGGACGAGCGGCGCGTACTCCTCGTCCGCGAGCTGGTAGAGCTTCGGCTGCAGGAAGCCGAGCCAGGACTCGTGCTGTGCGCCGAGCACATGATCGATCTCCGCGATCACCCCAGCTTCGACCGGGCAGGCGACGCTCGTCCCGGTCCCCTCGCCATAGGACATGCCGGTCAACGAGGCGTTCGTTGCGTTGTACCGGTAGCCGATGTAGGTGATCGTCAACAGCACCCTCGCCGCGATCGCAGCGATATCCGGCACCCCGCGGCCAAGGTCGTGGATCAGCGCGTTCGCCGAGCTCGACAACTGCCAGGAGGGCTCGGCGTAGAATGGGCTGATCCCGCTTGTCGTTCCCATCTGCTCGGAGGGGACGTTCCACACCACGCTCGAGTTGATCTGGAGCGTCAGCGGATTCAGGGTGATCGCCGTACCTCCGACGGCCAGTACCCCGTAGGTATCCGTCGCGAGGGAGGACGGGAAGGTGGTGTTCACGCTCGGGGGGTTGCCCACCTGCCATGGGCTGTTCGGGTAGTCGCCGGAGTCCCCCGCGGAGGCGAGGACCGTGATGCCGCGCGCCGTGGCCTCCTCCACGTACTGGTTCCACTCGGAGTGGACGGCATCGAGATCGCCCCAGGAGTTCGAGATCACCGAGACCCGCGCGAGCGCCGGGTAGCTCGCATTCGGGTTGAGGATGAGCGCGAAGGCGGCGTCGAGCTCGGGATACGTCGGGGTCGTTCCGTACACGTCGAAGACGGTGGCTCCCGGAGCGAGCGAGCCGGCCATCTCCATGTCGAGAGTGTTCTCGATGTTCGCTCCCGTCGTGTCGTAGGACGCGAGCGGCCCCGACGGCGTCGCTCCTCCCACGGGCACACCGATGGCGACCGCGTGGGGCTGACCCGGCGGTGAGGTCTGGTTGAAGTAGGCCTGGACGTCCGACGGGACGAACGCGCCCACCGGCTGGCCCGGGCTCAGCTCCCCGTACGGGGTCGAGATGGGCGTCGAGCCGTTGTAGTATCCTTGCCACAGGATCGTTGCGATCACGGCATTGGTCGGATAGCCAGCCTCGAGGAAGAGAGACTGCTCGTCGTACGCGACCTGGAGGTCGGGACCGTACTGGTACTGCAAGCCGTGGATCTCAGCCGGGGGAAGGTAGCCGGAGGGGTTGGCCGAGCGGATCGCCGGGACCGCGGGGGGAGAGTGGGTCATCGGAACCGCTCCGGGGCCAGCAGAGGTGGATGCCCTCGCGAAGGAGCTGAGACCCACGACCGCCGATACGGCCGGGGCGAGCTCCGAGGGAAGCTCGACCGCGGTGGCCGGGGCGTAGTAGGCCCGTCCGGTGAGGCTCCACTCCTTGACCGTCGTGTGGAACATCCGGTCCACCGAGGACGGGGATGCCTCGAAGGAGATCGTGACCCGGTCGCTGAAGGTGTGCATACCGCGAGCTCCGAGCGCTTCGAAGTACGCTACCGCGGCCGCGTACGTGCCCGGCGAAGGAGCGAACGCCTCGTCGAACTGGCTTGCCGTGAGGTAATGCTGGAACTCCGGAGCAGAGGGATCGCTCAGAGCCCGAAGCAGGCGGGTGAGTTCGCTCGTGTTGGAGAATCCGAGGGTGACCACGACGGGCAACTCGGCGGGGAGCGCACGACCGGTCGCCACCGCGCCCGCGAGCCGGTATCCCGCTTCGGAGTAACTGGTCGGGATGTACGTCTCGTTGACCAGGGCAGAGGGCAGCGGCACGGCCCCACCCGGTCCGCCCGCTATCACCGAGGGCCCGCGTTCCCCGACGAGCCCGGCGGCGAGCGGGCTCGCAAGGAGCACCGCGATCGCGAGCGCGGGCCCGATCCGGCGGAACGCGCGCGCCTCTCTCGAGCTCCGCGCGACGGTCCGGTGCATCGGGAGATGTACTAGCGCGCACCCTGCTTAAGGCATGCCGAAAAGGGGGTCGGGCTCAGGTCCGCTCGCGAGGGGCCCTCCAGATCCGCCGCGCCGCGACCAGGTGGAGGACCTCCGATGGACCGTGGGCGATCGGTCCGCTGCGTACATCGCGCCAGCGCTGGCCGTGGGCAAGGGTCTCGGAGTATCCCCTCCCTCCGTGGAACTGGATCGCGTGGTCGATCGTACGCAGGGCGATCTCCGTGCTCATCCACTTGGCGAGCGCCGCCTCGGCCTCCACCCGTTCACCGGCTTCGAAGCGCTCCAGGGTCCGCAGGGCGTAGAGATAGGCCGCCTCGGCTCCTGCCCAGTCCTCGACCAGCGGGAAGGAGACGGCCTCGTTGCGAGCGAGCGGGCCACCGAAGACGCTCCGCTCGTCCGCGTAGCGCGCCGTCTCCTCCCAGGAGGCCCGCGCGACCCCGAGGTAGATCGCGGCGAGGAGCGCCCGTTCGCGTGTGAGCTCCGGGCGGACGTAGTCGAAGGCTCGACCTTCCTCCCCGATCCGCATCGACACGGGCACTCGGGTCGCTTCGTAGGTGACCGTGCCGCGCCGCATCCAGCGTTCTCCGAGATCGGGGATCACGGTCCGACGGACCCCCGGGAGGTCCTGGGGGACTACGATCGCGGTGAGGCCCGGACGATCGCCCACCCTCCCGTAAACGATCGCGGCATCGGCATCCTGCGCGAAGGCCGCTTCGCTCTTCGTCCCGTGGAGAACGTACTCCTCTCCGCTTCGCTCGAGACGCAGCGCGATGGCGCCGGCGTCGGCGCCGGCGCCGGGTTCGGTCAGCTGGTTGGCGACCAGAATCTCGCCCCGCACCAGAGGGCGGAAGTACCGGTCGACCAGCTCCGGCGAACCGTGCTCGGCGATGATGCTCGAGAACTCCGGCTGCAGGGAGAGCTTGGCGAAGGCGGTCCCTCCGCGGTATGCAAGATGGAACAACGCCGCCGCGACACGGGGCAGCGGGAGGCCCCGCCCCCCGAGCGCCGGCTCGACATGGAGACCGAGGAGCCGCGCTTCTCCCAGCGCGCGGAACTCCGCCCGGGGGAACTCCGGGACCCGGTCGAGCTCGCGATATCGCTCGGCGAGGCGAAGCCGTCGGGCGACCTCGGCGATCTCGTCGGCCAAGGGCTCGGTCGGCAGCGCGGGAAGCTCGACCGTCATCGAGGCGATCTCCTCGACGCGCGCGGGAGCGACCGGGGGCGACGGGGTGGCTCGGCGCCCACGATTCCCCCTCGCACGAGTCGCTCGACACGGGACTTGGGGTAGCCGAGGCCGCGGGTCAGGATCCGGTCGTTGTCCTGGCCCAGCCACGGCGCTCCGCGCCACACCGCTCCGGGAGTGTCGCTGAACTTGGGCGCGATCCCGGATCCGCGAACAGGGCCCGCGACGGGGTCCTCCCAGTCGAGCAACATCCCCCGAGCCCGGAAGTGCGGGTCCTGCGCGATGTCGGCGATGTCGTACACTCGGGTCAGCGCGATGTCGTATCGCCGGCCGAGCGCCTCTAGCTGGGCGCGCGTCCTCGTTCGGCAGAATCTCGCGATCGCCCGGTCGACCGGTCCCCGATGCGCGGTGCGGTAGCCCGTGTCATCGTAGCGGGGGTCGGTAAACCCGATCATCCGCTTGAGGCGGAGGTAGGCGTCGGTGTTCGGAGCCGCGATGACGACCCACCCGTCCCTCGCTCGATGGACATCGTACGGATGCAGGCGCGCATGGGCCGATCCGTGCCGGCCCCGGACCACTCCGCGGGCGAAGTAATCGAGCGCGAGGTTCTCCAGGAGGGTGAAGGCGATCTCGTACTGCGCCACGTCGATCGACTGGCCCCGTCCCGTCCTCTGAGCTTGGATGTACCCCATGAGCGCGGCGCCCGCCGCAGCGAGGCCCGTCAACGTGTCGTTCAGCGCAGTTCCCGCCCGCATCGGTGGGGCGGGATCGGGCTCGCCCTGGAGCGAGAGGTAACCGCTGAAGGCTTGGGCCGTAAGATCGTACGACGGGGCGGCGATCCGCTCCGGGTCGCCGGTCCGGCCGAATCCGGAGACGTGGACGATGGTCAGACGTGGATTGACCCGGCGGACCGTGCGATCGGACAGTCCGAGCTTCTCGTAGGTGCCGGGCCGGGAGGACTCGATCCAGATGTTCGCCCGGCGGAGGAGATCGAGGAAGACCCGTCGGCCTGCCGGTCGGCGCAGATCGAGGCCGAGGGAGAGCTTGTTGCGCGAGTACTGCACCCACGACTCGGAGACCTGTTCCTCCCGGGGCCGGCCGGGAGGGAGCATGGGGACGAGCGTTCGCGTGGGGTCGGAGTACGGAGCGTGGAACGGGGGACCTTCTACGTGGACCACCTCGGCGCCGAACTCCCCCAGATGCGTCGATGCCCACGGTCCGGCGACGAACCGGGCGGAGTCCAGGACTCGAATCCCCGCCAACGGGCCGTACGCCGGGACGAGCGGACGCGACGGAGCGGTGCGGCCCATGGCTCCGGTGTCGGTACCGGTTCCATAAGAGGCGAGGTTCACCACGGAACCTTGCCGACCAAATACCCGAGGCCGACTGCCCGCGCCGATGAGCGAGGCGCCGTGGGACCGATTCGCGGGGGAGCGATTCCGAGACGAGCTCACCAAGTTCAAGATGAAGAACCACCCCTTCGCGACTCACCCGTTCTTCGCGGCGATCGAGAAAGGCGAGGCGCCGAAGCCCCTCGTCCAAGCGTGGGCGCAGCAGTTCTATCCCTGGCTCGCCAGCGTTCCGATCGCGATGGCGGAGCGATTCGCCCGGGTCGGCTGGGAGCCCAAGAACGACCGGTTCCGGCGGATGGTGCTCGACCAGCTCGTCGAAGAGGCGGGCGACCCGAAGGGCAAGGAGCCCGGCCACCCGGAGCTTTGGCTGAGGTTCTGCGAGGGCCTGGGGGTGCCCCGCGCTCAGGTCCAGGCGGCTCCGCTCCTTCCGAGCACGATGGTAGCGATCGACGACTTCCTCTACACGAATCGGGAGAACCCGTTCTACATCTCCGCCGCCGGATCGTCCGAGCCCCCCAACGTCGATCTGTGTGCGCGGCTGCTCCCGGCGTTCCGCTCGCACTACGGCGTGAAGGAAGAACACCTCGAGTACTATCGACTCCACGTCACGGCCGACGTGGAGCACAGCCAATGGGTAGGCGAGATCGTGGCCGCCTTTGCGAACACGCCGGAGGTTCGACGCCAGATGTGGGACCAGATGCTCCGCGGATTCTCCCTCCACGCCCTCCTCGTGAACGGCGTCGTCTCCGAGGCCGCCGCGAGCGGCACGGTCCGACCCGCTGCGTAGGACCGCTCCGGCGTCGAACGAGGGGGGTGGAGAGTGCCCTCCTCCGGAGCCTCTCCGGCCCTCTGGGTGCAACTGACCCAAGCGCTCGTGGCCCGGGAGCTCGTCGACACCTTCGGGCTTCCGGCTCGGCGGGCCGCCGAGCTCCTCGGGCTCGCTCCTTCCGCGATCTCCCAGTACCTATCCGGCAAGCGCCTCCGGGGCCCGCTCGCGCACGCGAGCACGCACGAAGAGGTCCGCCGCGTCGCGCGTGTCGTGGCCCAGCGGCTGGTCTCGGCGGAACACCCCAGCGACATCGCTCCCGTGCTGCTCCTCGAAGCCGCTCGCGATCTTTCCTCGGCGGGGCGGCCGCCCCTCCCGATCCCGCCGGCGATGACCGGCGGAGAGCTCCCCGCGCAGCCGGTGAACCCAGAGTTCGCACGGTTCCTGCGAGCGCGCATCACGCTCGAGCAGACCGCGGTAGCCGACTGCATGCGCCTCGCGCAGAAGTCGCGGGACGAACTGACCCGCGCGATCTTCCGGCAGATCGCCTCCGACAGCCTGCGCCACGCCGAGATCGTCGCGTCGATCGCGTCGTATCTCGACCGCGGCCTGCATCGCACCGTGGCGACCGGCATCACCCGGGCGGACATCGATCGGCTCATCGCGAAGGAACACGAGGCCGAATCGAGAACGGCTCCGGGCGTGGCGACCGAGCTCGGCGGAGTCCTCGCGATCCTGTGGGAGAGCATGGAGTCCGACGAGCGCAAGCACGAGGTGCTCCTGGCGCGTCTGCTCGAGACCGGGCTGCCTCCCCCGGGACGGCCGATCCCGACGAAGCGTGCGCATCGACGCGGGTGAGGCCTCGTCGAAGCGGAGCGCCCTACGGCCGAATGCGCTCGAGCGACAGGAAGCGGACCTCGTCGTTCGGCCGCACGGCTGCGAGCAGGTACTCCTTGCGGACCCCCTGCGCCACGCGGATCCCGCCGGAGACCTCGGGCCAGGAACTGATGTGCTTGTCCCGCACCGCGCGCAGGAGGTAGCGCGCGTGCGAATGCTCCGGGCTGCGCGGATAGGCGCGGAAGTGGGCTCCATACTTGAATCCGGTCTTGACCACGAGCCCGCGTCCCCGCAAGGCGGTGTACGCGGCAAGCCGCTCGTCGAAATGCGGATCGAGGCGCCGGGCGTGCCGGTGGAGGCGCTCTCGGGAGACCGCACGGCGGCTGGCCCCGTCGCGCAGCAGGATCTGCCCGCTGTCGGCGAGGTAGGCCCCCTCGATCAGGCTGAGCTCGAGCCGATCGCCCAGCTTGCTTCCGTAGGCGAGGGAGCGCCCCAGCTCGTCCACGGCCCGCTCGTCGTACACCACCAGGCGATCGTGGGAGAGCCACGCCTCCGCCGGCGTGCCGAGACGGCGAGCGGGAAGGGCTCCGCGAGGCGACGGCCGTCGTACGCGATAGTACGTCAGGTCCGACTCCTCGTCGACGACCCCGAGGAGAAGGGTCTTCTTCGCGCTCTGAGCGCGCTCCGCGAGCTCGAAGAGGTGCGCCAGATCGAACGGGGCGCGCTCGCTGATCGCCTCGACCCAGAACCGGGAGGGCGTCTTGTTCAAGACTCCGCCGCGCGGAAGGACGGTGAAGGCGACCGGAGGAGGGCTCGCCCGAACGACGTAGCCCCGCTGGCGGAGGTCCCGGTAGACCAGGTAGCGAACCCCGAAGACCGGATCGTGGCGCGCGGAACGACGGAACACCTCGGGCCACGGAACGGGCCGGGCGCGGGCGTCGACCCCCACGAGCCGGCCCATCTCGGCGAGGTAGACGCTGTCGTAGCGGTCGAGCCCGAGGCCCCCGTTCGAGTCCGGCGTTCCGAAGTACCCGCGTCCGTAAGTGGCGCTCGCTTCGGCCGGGTCCGCGATCCGGATCGTCCCGTCCGCCGCGACCCGGCCCGTCACGCCGGGGCTCCCCGCAGCTCCGAGAGGGTCGTCAGCGCTTCGAGGTGCACCCCAAGCTCGGCGAGGCGCTCCCGGGCTCCCTCCTCCCGGTCGACGACCACGAGCGCCCGGTCCACGAGCGCGCCGGCCGCGCGGAGGATCTCGATCGATTGAACGAGGCTCCCTCCGGTCGTCGCGGTATCCTCGATTAGGAGGACCCGCGCGCCGGGGGGAATCTCCCCTTCGAAGCGTTGGCGGGTCCCGTGCTCCTTCGCCGCCTTGCGGATGACGATCATCGGCAGGCCGACCCGCAGGGACGTTGCGACGACGAGCGGCACGGCCCCGAGTTCCATCCCGGCGAGCCCTTGCTCGCCCGGAGCGACCCGGGCCGCGAGCGCGCGGGCGATCAGGTCGAGGCGCGCGGGCTCGGTCCAGGCCTTCTTCACGTCGATGTATACGTCGGACTTGCGGCCCGAGGTGAGGGTGAATTCTCCGAAGCGGACGGCGCCGGCTTCGACCAGGACGCGCCGCACCTCTTCGGCCGGCGGGGCTTGATTCTTCGTCACCAGGGCACCTTCTTCAGACCGGCATGGTAACCGATCCAGTTGAACAGCGCATGCAGGCCGAGTGTTAGGATCACGAGCCATAAGACCGCTTCCCAGTTCGCGAACACGGCCGCGAACAGCGCTGGGGAGAACGCGAACCCGAAGGCGATCGGAACGAGCACGAACGGGAACTGGTCCAGGAAGAGCGTGCGCGCGCCGCTCGGTCGATCCATCCGCCGCTTGATGAACGAGCCGATCGCGTCGCCGGTCATCGCGCCGTAGGCGATCAGTATCGCGAGCGGGAGCGCCGCGAGCACGCTCGGGGCCAGCACGGGCACGACCGCCCAGTTCGGGGGCGCGAGCAGGATCAGCCACGCTTCGAGCACTCCGACGATGGCGCCGATCGCTCCGCCGACCAGGAATCCCGACCAGGTCTTCGACGGTCCAAAGACGCGGCGGCCGTCCCCCGGCCAGAGTCGGCCGAAGTCCATGGCGGGCCCGGCGCCCCGTGGCAGCGTCGCGGTCGCGTTCGCAACGAACGCCGGCAGGAGCACCCAGATGACGGCCCCCCCGTCGCCGAGGAAGTCGTTGAGGATGGTAGAGTCCACGGTTCCCGCCTCGCTAGCGGGCCCGCACGTAGCGGTAGATCACTTCGGAGATCGCGCCAATGAGGCGGGGCTCCGCGCTCTCCTCGGCCTCGTGGATGTGGGCCTCGCGGTCCATGCTTCCGAAGACGAGCGCCGGCATCGGTTCGCCCCCGGAGGTCCGTAGATCGCGGAAGGCGCTCGCGTCCGTGCCCCCGTACTCGCCGAAGACCCCCTCGACGCCCAGAACCTCCTTCAGCATCCGTTCCAGTCGGACCGCGGCCGGGTGCGTCGGGGCGAGGGAGTACCCCGAGCGGCAGCGGCCCGGGGGCGCGACGATCTGGGCCGTGGGGGCATGCTCCGCGGCCCACGCGCGGACCTGGCCCAGCGCGGCGTCCAGTCCCGCGGCGAGCTCCATCTCGGGAGGCAGCCGCAGATCGACCGTGAAGGAGGAGGAGGCGGGCGTGGACAGCTCGATGAGTCCGCGCTTCCCCGCGTTCTCGAGGATCTGGAGGGCCACCGGCACCGGGTTGCGGGCCCGGTGCGGGTAGCCGCCATGGCCGCTCTCTCCGATGAGCGCGAGGCCGAGGGTCCCTTCCGGGATCGGAACCGAGCTCGCTCCGGCCGGTTCGAGGCGGAACCCGGGCGGAAGCAGCGGGGAAAGCGCTGCGGCGAGGCCGGCCCGCTCTGCCACGGGTCCGTCAAAGACGAGCGTCACGGATTGAGGAATCTGGTTCGCGGCATCGCTCTCGGCGTGCGCTTGGACGAGCGTGAGACGGGTCGCATCGCGGGCGGCCGGTCCGAAGTCGACCCGAGTGACCGTCGCACGGCCCGTGATGATGGGCTCCGGGGCCTGGTGGTCCGGCCAGTCCGGCGATGTGAGGGAGGAACGCCACTCCCGCGCGAGCGCATGCAGCCCGACCAGCGCCTCCCCGTAGGCGAGCGCCTCGCGGAGCGGCGCGGGACGCTCGAACATGGCATCCAGGAACCCGACGCCCGAGGACCCCGCCGTCGCGTGCGGGCTCCCGTCCGGGATCAGCACCACATCCGCCGAGAGGATCCTCTCCGGGCTGTTCGCGGGGAGCAGCGCATCGTGCTCCTTGATCGCCTCGATGCCTCCTTCGCCGCCGGTCTCCTCATCGCAGCAGACGAGCAGACGGACGTTCGTGGGGAGATCAGGCACGTCCACGAGGCGCTTCAATGCGAGCAGCGAGGCGATGACCCCGCTGCCGAGGTCGTCGTTGGAGCCGCGTCCGTAGATCCGGCCGTCCGCACGGGCGGTCAGGGTGAACGGCGGGCTCTTCCACCGGGCCCGTTGCTCCAGCGGCACGGGAACCACATCGTAGTGGGCGAGCACGAGGGTCGTCCGGGGCGCTCCCACATCGAGATCGATGAGGACGTTCGGCCGTGGCTGACCGTGGAGATCGATCGAGAGGTCGCCCGCGACGAGGGGATCGTAGATGCGGGTGGCGAGACCAAAGTCGCGCGCCGCACGCGCGATCCGCTCGGAGGCTCGCAGGTAGTTCGGCTTCTCCCATCGACCCCGAGCCGGGTCCTCGAGGTTCGTAGGAGCAATCGATACGAGGTTGCTCAGGAGCCGCAGCCCCTCCGGATCGCCGATCGCTCGGCTCACCGACTCCGGCATCTCGCGCGCACCCTCGGCCATCGTAGCTTCCGATCTAGGGGACCGCGATCAGCACGACCAGCGAGCTCGCGAGGAGCAGCAAGAACGTGGTGAGGAGCGCGTTGCCCAGGACCGAGACGGTGTCCCCGATGGAGGTCAAAAGCCGTGCGGTGTACCCCGGACCCAGCGCCAGGACGTCCGGGACCTCCTTCGTCCCTCGCCGGAGCTCCACCGGGGCAAGGTTCGCGATGGCCTCGCGCGCGACGGCGACCGCATCCCGCGCGATCGAGGAAGCGGAATACCTCTCCCCGACCGGGTTGGTCGAACCATCGGATTCGTGCACCACGTGGTTATCGGTCGTCATGACCTCGGCTACGTCGACGACCGCCTCGAGCGCCCGGACGATCGGCTCGCGCATGCCGGTGTTCAGATTGTTCCCATCGATGAGCAGGTAGGCGGAAGTGGATCCGGCCGCCCGGACCACCAGCGTCCGCAGCCCCTGAGAGGCGATGCCCTGGTGGGGCAGGTCGTAGTCGGTCTTCGCCGCGACCCCGATCTCGATCGGCCCGGGACGAGCCGCCGCGACGGCCGCCCGGACCGCGGCTTTCGCGTCCGCCACGAGCTTCTCCGCGGTCGGCGTGCCGTACTGGACGTCCCCGCGGTCCACGATGTAGGAGTTGTGCGCGTCGATCAACGCCACGATCGGTCCGCCCTCCGAGTGGACCTCTCGAACGATCCGGTCCGCGATGGAGAGCGCGATGTCATCGGTCGGCGCGGGCGCCTGGGAGACCACGACCAGCGCGACGTCGCCCAGAAGTTGCGCGCGGGCGAAGCTGCCCGGGTAGGGAGAGACCAGAGGGCTCGCGAGGGCAACGGACGCGGGGGCCATCTCCGCGAACAGCCTCTGGCAGGCATCGCCGACCTTGGCAACCTCGGCCTCGGAGGGGAGATCGACATCGTGGTCGCACGGAGTGTGGGGGACGAACACCACGCCCGCGTCCGGCCCGAGCCGCTCGGAGAGCTTGCGAGGCAGATCGCTCGCGCCGAGCGCTCCGAAGGGGCCGGGGTGGACCGTGGGCAGGGCGATCGTCGCGCGCGCGCGCCCTCCCGCGAAGAATCCGATGAGACTGACGCGCAAGTTCATCGGGATCGCGCTCTTCAGGAAGAACTCCTCGAGCTTCTGGGTGGCCGCAGGGTCGCGACGATTGACGTGGTCGAGCAACGGGCGCATCATCGCGAGGCCCGAGCTGTCGAACTCCTTGCGCAGCGGGCGGTCCACCGCCCGCAGGAACAATAGGACGCAGACGAACCCGAGCACGAGGTAGACCACCGCGGAGAACGCGAGGGCGACCGTCGCCGGCGGGAACACGATCGACGCGAGGAGGATCGCGAGCACCGGCTGGAAGAGCGACACCGGCAGCGATCGCGACTGGCTCGGGCTGGAGAGGCCGTAGAGGCTCATGTGCCGGAACCACAGCGCCGGCCCCTGGACCACGAACACGAGCGCGATCAGGGAGATCCCGAGCGAAGGCGCAAGGAGCTGGACGCCCCGTCCGACGAGGGCGAAGGGGATCTCGAGCGCGAGGGTCATCACGACCAGGAACAGGCTGCGAGGAAGCTCGATCCGGCCGCCGAGAGCCTTGGCGAGCGGGGTCGTGCCGAAAGCGGTGAACAGCGCCGGCACGAGGAAGGCGAGCGCGACCAGTTCGAGATAGGAGGAGATCGACACGCCCGGGGCCGCCAGGATCCCGGCGAGAGCGAAGGAAAGAACGACGAGGAGCCCGATCGCGACCGGGGGACTGGGAGCCCGCAGGAACAGGTGCGACGCGCTGTGCGGCTTCGTGCCGGGCGTCTCCCCCGGTGCCGGGTTCTCAGCGGTCACGGGCGCGCCCGACCTCCGCCAGGATCTCCCGGAACTCCCGCGAAACGCCGTCGGTCTCCGTGATCGTGCCCGTGACGAGCGCCTGCGCCCCGGCCTCGAGGAGGACCCGCGCGTCGGCCCCGCAGCGGATCCCACCGCCCACGATGAGGGGTACGGACAGGACGGATCGCACGGCGCGGACCATCGTGGCCGGGACCGGTGCGGGAGCGCCGGAGCCCGCCTCGAGGTAGATCCAGCGCATCCCGAGATATTCGGCCGCCAGGGCGTAGCCCTGGGCGCCGGCGAGATCCTCCCGGGCGACGACGTCCGCTTCGCCCACCTCGCCGACCCGCATCCCGGGGGCGATCACGAGGTAGCCCATGGCGATCGGCTCGATGCCGAGAGCCTGGATGGAGAGGGCGGTCCGGGCGTGGGTGCGAATGACGAGATCGAGGTTGCGGGAGTTGAGGAGGCTCATGAAGAAGATCGCGTGCGCGGAGGAAGAGAGGGAGCCGGGGCCTTCCGGGAAGATGATGGTGGGTACATCGACCGCCGCGCGGACCGCGCGGGCGACGGCATCCATCCTCTCCCGAGAGATCCCGGTCGAGCCCCCCAGCATGATCGCGTCGGAACCGAGCCCGACCGCCTCCCGGGCGATCTCGGCCGAACGCTCCGGGTCCGAGCGATCCGGGTCGATGAGCGTCAGATGAATCGGACCGGCCGCGACGCGCTCCGCGAGACGCCGCTCGACCGGGCCCGCGGCAGGAGGAGGCGTCACCGGAACGCCACCGCCAGGAAGGCGAACAACGCGACCGTCATCGCGACCTTGCTCATCGTTTGCTCCCAGTGAAGGCGCGCGGGGAGATAGGCGATCGAGACCACGAAGACGGCATCGGCCACGAGGACCAGACCGAGGTACATAATTCCGGCGACACTCCCGAGAGGCAGGAACCAGAGGAACGGCACCGCGCTGACGGCGATCGCCACCCCGACCGTAGAGCGCGCCACGACCGAGGAGAAGGGAAGGCCGTGGGTCTGCGGGAGCGTCCGTCGGTCGACATCGCCCGCGACATCCTCCATGTCCTTGATCACCTCGCGGCTCAGCGTCGCGAAGAACGCCATTGCTGCGAACGGGGCCATCAGGAGCGGGGCGCCCGCGGCAGCGCCCCCGTACAGGAAGACCAGTCCCGTGAGCAGGGCCACGACGAGGTTCCCCACAAAGCCGCGCGCTTTGAAGCGGAACTCATAGGCGAGCAGGGCGCCGACCGCGACGGCGAGTATGACTCCGACCGCCGGAGCGGTGGGAAGGATCGGCACGACCACTACCACTCCCGCGATGAAGAGGCCGGCGGTCAGCGCCCGGGCTCGGGGAAGGGAGATCGTCCCTCGTACGAGCGGGCGATCCGGATGGTTCGTCCGATCCGTTTCGACGTCGAGCACGTCGTTGAGAACATTTCCCCCGGCGGTGACACAGGCCGTCGACACCGCGGCGAGAAGGACCGCGACCCAGAGCGACGGCGAGACACTCAACCCCAAGCCGGCGGCTGCTAGGCCGCCCACGAGGACGCCGACGAACGAAACGAGCAGGTTCCCTGCCCGGACGATCCGAAGCCAGGGGTTCACGCCCGGGTGGGCTCCGGTGGCGAGATAATCGTATCGTTCCTCGGGGCTTTCTCGGCGCGCCGCCGGCGATGCGTCGTCGAGTAGCCTTCCCGAGCGTCCAACGCGGTGTGGGAGCCCGAGCCCGCCGCACGCAGTGACCTTCTAGGTAGGTGGGTCTCCCGAGGCGGGCCGGCGATCGAAGCGGACGTCCGCGCCATCCGGCCCCGGTCCTTCCGAGGCTGGGCTTCGGCTACCGCACGGGCTGGATCCAGGGCGGCTCCGTTCGTTATAAGCGCGGACGCATCGAGACCGTCCGCATGCACACGAGCCGGGTCCCGCGACCGCGCACTCGCCGCTTCCGTCTGCGCAACGGACTCGAGGTCCTGCTCGCTCCGAACCCCGCCAGCCCGACCGCGAGTGTCTGGGTCTGGTATCGCGTCGGATCGAAGAACGAGCATCCGGGGATCACGGGCGGCGCGCATTGGCTGGAGCACATGCTCTTCCAAGGCACGCCGAAGTATGCGAAGGGGGAGATCGATCGCGCGATCCTGAACGTGGGGGGCCTCCTGAACGCCTTCACCGATCTCGACTACACGGCCTACTTCGCCACGGTGCCCCGCGAGCACCTCGACATTCTGATCGATATCGAGGCCGACCGGATGACCCGGGCGCTCCTCATGCCCAAGGAAGTCGATCGGGAACGAACCGTCGTCCTCTCCGAGCGAGAAGGCAACGAGAACTGGCCGGAGTTCCGGGTCGAAGAGGAGCTCTACGAACTTGCCTTCCGCCGGCACCCGTACCGTTGGGATGCCCTCGGATACCGAACCGACATCGAACACATGGGTGCGGAGGACCTCCGGGGCTACTACCGACGCTTCTACGGGACGAGGAACGCGGTGCTGGTGGTGTCGGGAGGTTTCGATCCGCGAACGGTCGAGCGCGAGGTCCGCCGGCAATTTTCTCCACTCCCGGCGGGCGGGGCCGATCCCACCGTACGAGAGGTGGAACCTCCCGCTCGCGGGGAGCGGCGGTCGACCCTGTCGGGTCCGGGAACGACCCCGCTCATCGCGATCGCCTACCGGTCCCCATCCATCGACGAGCGAACCGCCCCGGCCACGATGCTGATCGACGTCCTGCTGGGGGGAGAGACCCGCATCTTCTCCGCGGGCGGCCGCTCCCGCTCCGGCGAGCATCCCGGTGCGCGCCTGTATCGTGCCCTCGTCGACCCGGGCCTCGCCGTTCGAGCGACGAGCGAGTGGCGCGCGCGCGTCCACCCCGGACTGTTCACCGTTTACGCCCAAGCGTCGGCCGGCGTCGCCCTCGACCGGATTGAAGCCGCCATCGACGGCGTGCTCGACCGGCTCGCGTGCGAGGGGCCCACGACCGCCGAGCTCAGCGAAGCCCGGACGAAGGTCCTGCGCGGCGCCGCCCTCGCGTACGAAGGCGCCACGCGCGCGGGGTACCGACTCGGATACTTCGCGTCGATCATGCCCCCGGGGTTCGAGGACCGACTGTATCGAGAGATCCTGGCGACCCGGGCGTCGGAGATACGCGATACCGCCCGGGCCCTGTTCTCCAAGGATCAACGCACGGTCGTCCGCTACGAGGTCGTCGGAGGTCGGAGCGTTGACTGAGCGGCACGACCCGCTCCGGATGGAGTACGGGACGCACGACGCCGGGCTCCGGCTTCTGCGGCAGTCTCCACCGGCGGGCGCGGCGAGCGCGTCCATCACCTACGTGGGCCCGGCGGGCACCGGGTTCGATCCGGCCGGCGGCGAAGGGATCGCGCGGATGGTGGCCCGCCTCGCCACCTGCGCGGCCGGGCCGTTCGGTCGGGTCGCGCTAGCGCGCGAACTCGACCGGGCCGGCGCGACCCTGACCTCCCAGATCGCGCCGGAATCAGCCGAGATCACGATCTGGGGCCCGGCGGCCGGCTGGGAATCGCTGCTGGAGCTCCTCTCCCACGCGGTCCTCCGGCCTCGATTCGACCCGGAGGACATCGAGCGGGTCCAGCGCCAACTCCTCGAGAGCCAGCTTCGAGAGCTGACGCAGCCGGCCCACCGCGCCGAGCGCGAACTCTTCCGGGCCATCTTCCCGACGGGTCATCCCTACCGGGAGACTGGGTGGGGGAGCGCTCGCTCGGTCGGCGGGATCGATCGGGGCCGATTGGTCCGCTTCCATTCCGAGCACTACACCGCGGAAGGAGGCGTGCTCGTGGCGACGATCCCGGCCCCCTTGAAGCGGCTGGAGCGAGCCTCCGCGCGCTGGCGGGGCCACTTCGCACGGGCGCGCGCGCCAAGTTCCCTCCGACCCCGGCCCGTACTGGGCCACCGGGTGGTGCGAGAGGTCGAGATGGCGGGGCGGTCCCAAACGGAGGTCCACGTCGGCGGGCCGTCCATCGCTCGCAGCCGGGAGGAGTTCCCGGCGGCCTTCCTCGCGAACGAGGTGCTCGGCGGGCGGCCGCTCCTCTCGCGCCTGTTCCAAGACATCCGGGAGCGGGCCGGGCTCGCCTATCACGCCTCGAGCGATCTGGAAGCGATGCGGCTCGGCGGGTACTGGATCGCGCAGGCCGGCACGAACCCGAGGAGCGCGCGACGGGTCGCGGCGCTGCTGATCGGAGAGGTCGACCGGATGGGGAACGAGCTCGTCCGCGCTCGCGAGCTCGACCAGATCCGCGAGAGTGCCATCGGAGAGATGGCGCTCTCCTTGGAGACCACGCCGACGGCGCACGAGCTCGCCGTCGATCTCGCCTACCACGATCTGCCGGCCGACTACTGGCTCGGATGGCCCTCCACCTTGCGGGCCCTGCGACCTCGCTCGATCCGGGAGGCCGCCGCCCTCGCGCTCGACGGGCGACGTGCGGCCACGGTCCTTGCCGGCCCCCTCGCGTAAGCCCCTTCGGGACCCATCGTTCACGGGGGGGCATCGGGGGAAAGGCGGCTCTCGGCCCCGGAGTCCTTGAGCCGGCGGCCGACGCCCGTCCACACCGAACTCTCGGCATCCTCCGCTCGAGCGAAGAGGATCCCCTCCGCCCCGGGCGTCAGCGCGTACGCGCTCTCCGCGATCTCGCGGTCGGCCACCGCGAGCGCGTGGCGCGAGAGGATGTGCCCGAACGCCCAGCGGCGCTTCACGGCGAGATCCGTGAAGTGGGGAGCGTAGTGGCCTCCTCCGGCTCCTACGGCGACGCGGTCGCCGACCGTCGGCGCGAGATCGGAGAGCGTTCGCGCGAGGACTCGCACCGCATCCGGGGGTGGTTCCTCGTGCTCCGGGAACCCGATCTCGGCGAAGAACGCGGGCAGATCGAGCGCGGGCCCGTGGTGGGTCGCCTCGAAGGTCGCGGGAACCCCGAGCGATTTCGCTCCCTCGGCGAGCGAACGCAGTGCGGCGGTCATGAGCCGCGGTGCGGTCGGATTGAGGCGGTGCGGCTCCCCACCGACGTCGCTGGAGACGCCGGGGTTTCCGAGCGGATGGACCGTGAGCGCCGCGACGCCCCGTTCGCTCCGATGGATCGAGGGGAAGACGAGGACGGGACGTCGCGCGGCGAGCTCGGCGGGAAGAAGCCGGTCGAGATGCTCGTCGTGGATGTGCCACCCGGGCCGACGGAGGAGATACACCCCCGACCCCACGACCCGGATCGGGCTGCCCTCGACGTGCCACTCGGTAGCGGCCGGGGTTCCCCATCGCTTGGCTACGGCCGTCGCGACCGGATCGGGGTCGGAGACAATCAAGATGTACTCGAGATCCACGGCCGTGCGCAGAATCCTATAGGACTTACAACCTCCGAACGAACGGACGATCGGGCGGTCGACTTCGCTCACTACCGGAGCGGTGCGTCGGGTCCGCCGGGGACCCAGTTTAGCGGACTCCGAGTGTCGGTGGTGCAACGCCCTAGCCGCGCGGGTCCCCCGAGTGCCGAGATGCGGCGGACGACCCTCCCAGGTCAACTCGGTTCGACGGAGAATTGACCTGCGTCTGGGAGATGACCGTACCTATGCCCGCACTACGTTCGATCGCGGTCGGGATGGATGGATCCCCATCCTCGGAGAGGGCGTTCGAGTGGGCCCTCGAGCTCGCCAAGCTCGGGGGAGCGTCCCTCACAATCGTCGGGGCCATCCCCCTTCATCGCGTGTACGCGACGCAGACCGGATCCCCTGTCGAACCGTACGTGGAGGATCGACGTACGATGAGCGAGCTCCTGAGGCTACGCGCGGAGTCCGCGAGACAGGCGGGCGTGCATCCGGTCGCAAGCTTCCTCCTCGAAGGCGCGGCGGTCGACGAGCTACTGAACTTCTTGGATGAGCACCGCCCGGATCTCATGGTGCTGGGAGCCCGGGGAGTTTCGAGCGCGCGCCGAGTGCTTCTCGGAAGCGTGAGCGAAGGTGTGCTCCACCACGCCCACTGTTCGATCCTCATCGTTCGACCCCCGCATGCCGGTGCGGCACCCTAGGTCGCTCCGGCAAGCGGCTCATCCAATCCGTACGGAACGCGAAAGAGGTACCGCGCCGCTCGGTCCCTCCTGCCCCATCGGCGATTCTCGCCTTCGGCCCGGCTCGTCCGGGTTCCCGAGGGGTTTCCCGCACGCTGAGCCACCCTCGATCCACCGGTGAGATTCACGCGCCCCACCGAGAGGCCGCGGAGGGCTTTTCCCGGTGCTCCCTCACGCCCGCACTCGAAGAGCGTTCAGAATCACGGCGACGTCGATGCCCTCCTGAAGGGTCGCCCCGATCGCGGGCGCGATGAATCCGGATGCGGCAATCGCCATGAGCCCCACGCTCGCGCCCAGCCCCAGGACGATCCCCTGGCGCGCGATCCCCACCATCCTCTGGCCGAGAGTGATCCCCTCGGCGACCTTCGTGACGTCATCGACCAGGAGGACCACATCGGCCGCCTCCGCCGAGATGCCCGCGCCCCGGGCTCCCATCGCCACCCCGACGGAGGCCGCCGCGAGGGCGGCCGCATCGTTCACCCCGTCCCCCACCATGACCGTGGAGCCGTACCGATCCCGGTAGGAGCGGACCCGCTCGACCTTGGCCTGCGGGCTGAGTTCGGAGTAATACTCCGGGACGTGGGCGATCGTCGCGATCTCCTTGGCGTTCGCCGCGCTGTCACCGGTCAGCATCACCACGTGCCGCACTCCGATCTCGCCCAGTCGAGCCATCATCTCCGGCACCCCGGGCCGGATGCGGTCCGCGAAGAGGATCGCTCCCGCGAGCGCTCCATCGACCGTGACGTAACTGACCATCCGACCGCGCGTATCGGCGGGGAGTTGGGAGGAGATCCGGTCGGCCCCGGGATCGATCCCGGGCCGCGCGCGAAGTAAGGACGCCGACCCGACCAGGACCCGGTGCCCTTCGACCACGCCCTCGACCCCCGATCCGGCGATCTCCGCCACCCCGGAGGCCCGCGGAATGGCGGCCGAGGACGCCTGCATGGTGCGCACGACGGCCGCACCGAGGGGATGCGAGGAGAGCTGCTCGAGCCCGGCGGCGAGCCGGAGCAGCTCGGTCGAGTCGTGAGCCGCCCCGAAGGCGACTACCTTCTCGACCTCGGGCTGACCGGAGGTGATCGTGCCCGTCTTGTCGAAGATCACGACCTGGGCGCGACCGATCTCCTCGATCGCCCCGCCACTTTTGACGACGATACCTTCCTCGGCCGCACGATTCACGGCCCCGATGACCGCGATCGGCGTCGCGATGATGAGCGGGCACGGGGTCGCCACCACGAGCACCGCGAGGGCGGTGTCCGCGTTCATCGTGAAGTACCACCCGACCGCGGCGACGACGAGCGTCAGCGGCGTGAACCACACGGCGTAGCGGTCCGCCAGGCGCTGGATCACCGGCTTGCGTTCTTGGGCGGTTCGGACCAGTTCGACGATCTGGGCGTACTGACTTTCCTGGCTACGACGGATGGCGAGCAGTTCGAAGGGAGGACCTACGTTGACGGTCCCGCTGAGCAGCGTGTCCCCGGCCGGATGGCGCCGGGGCATCGGCTCCCCCGTGATGGTAGAATCGTCGATCAGCGCCTCCCGATCCACCACGAGCCCATCCACCGGTAGGAGATCGCCGGTGCGTACCACCAACAGGTCCCCGATGGCTACGGACTCCGCCGGGATCTCCTCGACCGCCTCTCCCCGCCGACGGTGCGCGCTCCGCGGGCTGCGCTGGAGGAGCGCGTCGAGCGAGGAGGAAGCGCGGTGGAACGCGTACGATTCGAGGGCCTCTCCGCCGGACTGCATGATGACGATCACCACCCCCGCGAACGCCTGATCGAGCGCGATGGCACCGAGGATGGCGAGCATCGCGATCACGTCGGAGGAGAACTGCCCCTTCAGAAGGCGACGGATCGTTTGGATGACCAGTGGGATTCCCCCTCCGAGGAGGGTGGCGAGCCAGGCGTATCCGCCGAGAGTGGGAGAGTGGACGAGATAGGTCAGGACACTTCCCACGACGAGGCCGGCAGCGGCGGCGAACGGGATCGGGAAACGGTAGACCTGTCTCCCCCACGATCCGATCCGCGAGCGGCCGGCGTCCGCGCTCCCTTGCGTTCGGGCCCCGAGGGGGTAGGAGGGGCCGGTCATGGCGCGCGTGGACCGGATCGAGTTCCGCGCCCGCGTCTCGCGGATCGGGTTCGAGAGGACACCTCGAACGTGCGGTCCGGACCGGCGGGACGGGTTCGCACACTTGCAATCGGTGTCTCGGCAGACCCGATCATCCCGCGAGCGAGGGGAGGCCGACCCTTAGAGGCTTCGTGCGATCGGGCGAACGCTCCCCCGCGGACCCACGCGTCCTCGCGATCTGGACCTGCTGGGAATCCCACGGCTTCCCGATCCCCACGCCGCGACGGGTCGTGGAAGGAGCACGGCCATCGACCCGCAGAGCAAGGCCTATTTGCACCGCTCATTCCTTCGCGCGGTGGCCGCCGCGTCCCCGTCCGATCCGGGTGCCGAGTCCCTCGGCGACGTCCTCGCAGCCCTCGACTCCGGTCGGGTCCAACCGTTCCACCTGCGAACGGTCGTCATCGCGGGGATGGGGTTCCTCACCGATGCCTACGATCTCTTTGTCATCGCCCTCGCGATCCCCATCATCGGCGCCGTCTACGGGACCGGCGGCTCGCTGAGCAACCTGGACGCCGGGCTCCTCGGCTCGGCCGCGCTGATGGGAGCGGTCCTCGGACCTCTCCTCTTCGGTGCGCTCGCCGATCGCTACGGCCGTCGCCGCATCTATCCCATCACCCTGTCCATCCTCGCGATCGGGGCCGTCGGAAGCGCCCTCAGCACCCCGTTCCTCGGGCTCTCCGTCGTTCAGGTCCTCATCCTCTGGCGGTTCCTTCTCGGCGTCGGCGTGGGTGGAGAGTACCCGCTCAGCGCCACGATCATGAGCGAGTACTCGAACATCCGCAGCCGAGGCCGGCTCATCGCCATGGTCTTCGCGATGCAGGGGTTCGGTCTGCTCGCGGGGGCCGGGGTCAGCCTTGCCGTCGTGTACTCCACGACCTCCCTCGATCTCGCCTGGAGGGTGATCCTCGGAGCCGGAGCGATCCCGGCGCTCCTCACCATCTACTTCCGGACCCGGCTCCCCGAGACGCCCCGCTTTAGCCTCTCCCAAGGCGACGTGAGCGGCGCGGCCCGAACCGTCGGGACCGTCACGGGGAACACCATCGCGCCCGTCTCCCGCCCGCGGGCCACGCGCGTGCCGCTGGCGACGTTCTTCCGGTCGTACGGGCTCTTGATCTTAGGAACGTCGGCCGCCTGGTTCCTCTTAGACACGGCCTACTATTCGACGAGCATCTTCAATCCGGTGATCCTCGCCCACATCGGTTTCGCCGACGCTCAGGGACTGGGCGTTCTAGCCTATGTCCGGCTTCTCGCGCTCGGCAACGTTCTCATCGCCCTCGTGGCGGCCGTACCCGGCTACTGGGTGGCGGTGGCCCTGATCGATCGCGCGGGCCGACGCCCGCTCCAACTCATCGGCTTCGCCGTGATGGCGCTCGCCTTCCTGGTGCTGGCCTTCGCCTTCGGACCGCTCGTTACCGTCCTCCCGGCGTTCCTGGCCGTCTATGGGCTGACGTTCTTCTTCGCGAACCTCGGACCGAACACGACGACGTTCGTCTACCCCAGCGAGGTCTTCCCCACCTCCTTCCGCACTACCGGCCACGGGATCGCGGCGGCCTCGGGGAAGGCCGGCGCAGTCGTGGCCGTCTTTCTGTTCCCGACCCTCATCGCGGCGTACGGTCTCCCCTGGTTCTTGGGATTGCTCGCCGTCGCCTCGATCCTCGGGTTCATCGTCACGATCACCCTCCTTCCCGAGACGTCCCGCCGCTCGCTCGAGGATGCGTCCGGGGAGGACGAGCTCGCCGTGCTCGTCCGTCGATTCTCCACGTACTTGCGCTCGCTCTGCCTGACGATCGACCAGGGTGCCGAGGCGCTCCAGGAGCTCCTCGCGGATCCGGGCACTGATCGGGAGGCCAAGGTGGCGAATCTCCGTGCGATCGAGCACGCCGCGGACGAGGAGGTGCACCGGATTTACGTGGAACTGAACAACCGTCGGCTCTCCGCGGATGTCCGGACGGACATCGGCCGCCTGGCCAGCACGCTGGACGACATCATGGACGGGATCGAGAGCGTCGGCAACCGTGTTCTCACCTACCGGCTCTCGGCGCCGAACCCGGAGCTCGCCCGCTTTGCCGTGATCGTGGTGGAGTCCGTGAACCACGTCGGCGAAGGGATCCTCGCCCTCGACGATCTCTACCGCGGCCGGACCGAGCGGCTCCTGCGGGTGATCGTGGAGGTCAACCGCCTCGAGAACGAGGCCGACGATCTGCTTCGGGTCCTCTTGGAGAAGCTGTTCCAAGGCTCCGATCCCCTCGAGATCCTGAAGTGGAAGGACTTCTACGAGCGGCTCGAGCTGATCACCGACCGGTGCGAGGACGTCACGGATGTCTTCCAGGACCTCGCGGTCCGGTACTCGCCGGGTCCCTAGCGGACCCCCGGGCGCCCGCGCGACGGTTCCCTCCATGCCGTCTCCTCCTCCCATGCCCGCCCGGTCCCGGTCTCCGGGCGTCAGAGGGCGCGAAGAAGTGATCCGCCCACGTACCGTTCGTCGATTCGCTCGGAGGGCAACGCTCTCCCAGACACCCGCCGCTCGGAGTGCGGTGTCCCGAATTGCGGACGAGGGGTCCGCCTCGGTCCGGCGGCAGGTATATCGGTCCTAAGGTCGTACCTTCACTGGATGTCCGACGAGGAAGCAGGACCGACCCATCCGGTCTCCCTCGCGGAGACCCTCCTTGATGCCGCTGCCGAGTACAAGGAAGGGACCGCCGTCCACGACCATGAGAAGGTCCAGCTGAGCGCTGAAAGGATGTGGCTCGCCGTCGCCCAAGCGGCGGATCAGCATCTCGCGGACCAAGGGCAGCCCGTGTCGGAGTACATTCCCCAGCGCTTGGCGCGCCTTCGAGTTCTCGGTGAAGGAAGCTTGGCCGGGCGGGTCGCGACGGCGGGGGCCAACCTGCACGCATTGTGTTTTCTCAATGGGGAATGCGAGGGGGTTGATCTCGATCTCGAGGAGGCTTGCGAACTCGTGCAGGACCTCACCGGCGAGCGGGGTTACTGCGATTCCGTCCGGCGGATACTCCGGAACGAATGAACCCGGAGGCCCTCGGCCAAGGGGCCCCTCTCCAGCAATGGATGGGTCAGCAGCCGTGAGAAACTTCCGGTCACTGGGTCTGCTTCCGACGCGGGGCGGCTCTTCCCGCGCGTGGCGCTCGGGAGGATGCACCCCTCTTGGGTGCAAACCGTGCCGTGAAGTGCGGCAACCGCTCGGGCCGGTAGACCATGGTCAAACCTCGCACGTCCGCCCGTCGCTCATAGACGCGCGCGACGACGTCCGCGACGAAGGCGAGGTGACTCGCCGAATAGACCCGGCGAGGGATGGCGAGGCGCACGAGTTCGAGCGGAGGGCTCTTCGATCCCTTATCGGGGCCGAACATGATCGACCCCACTTCGACGGTGCGCAGCCCACCTTCCCGGTACAGCTCAACGGCGAGCGCCTGCCCTGGAAGGTCCTCGTCCGAAAGGTGGGGGAGGAAGCGCCGAACGTCCAGGTAAATCCCGTGACCCCCGACGGGATGAAAAAATGGCACGGCACGTGCATCGAGCAATCCCGCTACGTAACGGACCTGCTCGACCCGATGGGTAAGGTAGTCTAGGTCCATCGCCTCTTCCAGCCCGACCGACATCGCCTCGAGGTCGCGTCGGGCGAGCCCGCCGTAGGTAGGGAATCCCTCGTAGAGGATGAGGAGCTCTTTCATGCGCCCGGCGAGCGAGCGATCGCGGGTCGCGACAAACCCTCCGATGTTCACCAGTCCATCCTTCTTCGCGCTCATCGTCGCGCCGTCGCACAGGTCGAAGAAGGCGCGACCGATCTCGGCGATGGACTTCGCTCGCATTCCTCTCTCGCGCTCGCGAACGAAGTAGGCGTTCTCCGCCCAGCGGCACATGTCGACGTAGAGAGGGACGCCGTGCGCGCGGGCCGTGCGTGCCACCTCCCGGAAGTTCGCGAGGGAGACGGGCTGGCCGCCGCCGGTGTTGTTCGTGATGGTCACCATGACGAGCGGAACGTTCTCGCGGCCCTCGCGGCGCAGGAGCGCGTCGAGCGCCGGGACGTCGACGTTTCCCTTGAACGGGAAATCGCTCTGCGGATCGTAGGCGTCGCGGACGGCGATGTTCACGGGGCGGCCCCCGTTCCGCAGAACATGGGCCCGTGTCGTGTCGAAGTGCATGTTGTTCGGCACGACGTTGCCCGGTCGGCAGAGGGTCGAGAACAAGAGATTCTCGGCCGCGCGGCCCTGATGCGTGGGGAGGATGTGGCGAAAGCCGGTGATCGATCGAACCGTGGATTCGAACCGCGCGAAGTTTCGACTGCCCGCGTACGACTCGTCGCCGATCATAAGGGCGGCCCACTGACGGTCGCTCATCGCCCCGGTCCCCGAGTCGGTCAGAAGGTCGATCCGCACCTCGTCGGAATGCAGGTTAAACAGGTTGAACCCCGCTCGCACGAGCGCCCGCTCCCGGTCCTCGCGCGAAGGGTTCGGGATCCGCTCGGCGACCTTCACCTTGTACGGCTCAAACGGAAGAGTCGGCTCCGTGGGATCGTTCAACGGCACCCGCACCAGGGGGCCCTATTTATCCCGCCCCGGCTGCTCCATGCTCTGGGAGAGACGGCTCTCCTTGATCCCTGCGGGGAGGAACATCGCCTACCAACCAACCCTGACGACCCCACGTGCACCGTGGCACGCCTTCGCTTAGTTTGGGATGGCTAAGGGAACGGAGGTGAGGGCCATCGCCGACCGGCCGATCAGAGGCCCCGGGAACGGGTGCCGGTGCGGAGATCTCTCGGCCGGGAACCTATCGGTGGACGAAGAGAGCATCGAGAACGCTACGGGCCGCGACATCTCCATCCTCCGCCGTCGCGCGGAGAGACATGGTGACGCAACCGCAACGTAGGCAATCGACGCCCGGCCCGTAACTGCAGGGGTGTTTCACCCGGAGGCGATGGTCCAGAGCTACGGCCTCCCCGTTTCGGTACGGGCAACGTGCGGCCAGCCGCATCGACTCCCCGGGGCGAAGCAGTTCCAGGCTCGGTGCGGTATTCAGGAGGAAACCGTCGTACTCCTTCCGCAAACGAAGAAGCAGATCTACCGCTGTGTTCCGCTCGGCATCGGTCAAGACCCATCCCCCCGTCTCCCCGGTACGAGGCGAGTAGAATCCGAAGAGAACGCCCGCCGCATCCGCGCGGTGGAGGCGGGCAATGAGCTCCCCGATGGAGCCCATGTTGGCCGATGTGAGCGTACAGTGGAACAGGTGTCCACGCCCGCCGTCGGTGGTGTTCATCACACGTTGGAACGACCCTGGGCCGCGGATGGCATCGTTGGCCGTGGCGGTTCCATCCAGAGAAACCACCACCCCGCACCGGATTCCCTGAGGAAGGGGGACCGATCCGCTGGTGAAGGCCCCGTTCCGCCGGAAGAGTCGGGTCCCCTCGCGCACTAGGTCGGGGCGAAGGAAGGGCTCTCCACCGAGCCAGAGCATACACTCGGCCCCGGTCGTCGCTTTCCAAGTTGCAAGGCCGGCGAGAAAGTCCTCATCGGAGAGGTCTTCGCCTGAGGGGGAGGTGCGGTAGTAGTAACAGTGACGGCATCGAAGCGGGCACCGGCGTGTGGTGTCCACACTCGCGAAACGCACCGGACGGGTCCGCGACTCCTCCGTCTCCGGTCCCCCGGCGCCGCGGGTCGCGAAGGCTTCCATCACCCCGGTTCCCCGCTCCGTTGGACCCGGGCCTGCTCTTCCCTCGCCGTTTGGTATCGCGGAAGCCGCGTGAGTGGTCATCGCTCCCTTTCTCCGTCGTTGTGTCGGTGTATACGTCGTGATATGGATGGGAGCCGTGACACCGCCGGGCCTCACCCGAGCGCAGTATATTTCTATAGTGGCCAGCCTCCGCGCGCTCGCGGGGCCTATGGGCTATAATGAAGGGCCTCGAACGAACGTTGGAGGAGCATACCTCCCTCAGGGCCCCGCGGATCTCCGGAAGGTGGGTGTCCATGCGCACTCGCCGGCTCCACGGCACGCCTTGATCGCCTCACCTCTGAGCGACGCACCAAGCTCGAGCGAAAGGTCTTCGATCGATGGACGGGATCGTGCACTGCGCCGGTTGGTCCGCGAGGATGGGACTGGAAGTGGAGAAAGGTCGAGAGCCTCTCGTACTGAATCGATCCTGCATGGCGGAACCGAAGGTACGCCACCGAAGCCTCGTGATCTCTCTTCCGCCTGGCGTTCACCCGGTTGGAGATGAGGAGTATCGCGTGCCAAGCGCTCGCGCCAAACGAGGCTTCGGTCCGAGTTCTCCAACGCCTCAGCTTCGTCGAGGAAGGTCGCGAACGCCAGTCCGTCTGCGTGCGCGGTCGGCGCATGGAAACGGACCTGTTCGGGTTGCTACGGGGTGAGTCGAATCCTCATGGCCAGCTCGCCTAGCCTAACCGTTGGGTGGTGCTCCCGGCGGGAGTTTCCCCGCCCGGCGGCTGGCCGAGCGGATTTGAACCCGCGTCAGGGGCTCGAGAGGCCCCTATCCTTGACCACTAGACTACGGGAGCGCCCGAGCCCGAGGTATCGGACCGCCTCCTTGAGCCTTTCGACCGAACGGCCCGGCTCCGATACGATAGGAAGTTCAGTCTTGCTCGGGAGAAATCGGAACCGACCCGGTTGCGTACCACGCGACTCCCGTGAACCGGGGAATGAAGCCCATCGATCGGTAGAGTCGCTCGGCGCGTGCGTTCCCATCGGTGACATCCTCCCCCGAACGAGTTCGGGGGCTTCCTCCGGGACTCATCGTGCTACCTCCGAATCCCGTGGGGGTTCCTGTCTCTTCGACCGAACTCGCCGCCCCTTGCGGTGCGGTGGAGGTACGATCTCCACAGGCGTGGATTCCCCGGTGCCCCCGGGTACTTGGGCGAGTGCGCGAGCCAAGATGTTCTTAGCCGCGTTCAGGTCTCGATCGAGACGAAGCCCGCACGGACACGAGTACGTGCGGTCCTGGAGAGGGAGGGGAGGGTCGGCGAGACGGCCGCATTTCGAGCAGGTCTGGGTCGTCCCCTTCGCGGGGACCTCGGCATACCGACCCGACCTACGGGCCTCCTTATACTTCGACATCTGCCGGAGCATCCCCCATCCGGCGTCGGAGATCGACTTCGACAGGTGGCCGTTCCCAAGCATCGACGGGACCGAAAGGTCCTCGAAGGCGATCAGGTCGTGGTGCTTCACCCACCCCGTCGTGGTCTTGTGGGCAAAGTCTCTCCGCTGGTCGCGGACCTTCGCGTGACACCGGACAACCCGGAGCTTCGCTTTCTCCCGGTTGTGGGAACCCTTCTTGCGGCGCGAGACGACCCGCTGGGCACGACCAAGGCGTTTCTCCGACCGGCGGAGGAACCTCGGCGGCATGGCCATCTCTCCTGTCGATAGTGTGGCAAGGTGGGAGAGGCCCAGATCCACGCCCACCGGGCTCGTGGTGGGAGCATCCGACGGAGGGGCGGGGTCGGCCACCTCTACCGTGAGTACGGCGAACCATCGGTCTCCCTCGCGCTTCACGGTGCAGGTCTTAACTCGGCCCTCGGGAGGTTCTCGGGAGACCTTCACCGGCAGGTCCCCCAGCATGGCGAGATGCAGACGTCGGGTGCCGTTCCTCCCCGACACGAGAGCGGCGGAGCCGTTGGCGTCGGGGTAGGTGAGGGAGATGACCTCCCGCTTGAATCGCGGGAAACCGGGATGGCCGCCCTCTTTCACGCGCCGGAAGAAGTGCTTGAACCCGTCGTCGAGGCGGGCGAGGGTCTCTTGGGCGACATGGCCGTAGACACGCCCGACCCCTTCCTGGTCGTAGGCTCGCCACCGCGCGAGGTCCCGGCATTGGCGGACGTAGGAGAGGGACTTCTTCTCCTTCCGCCACGCGTCGCACCGTTGTTCGATGGCGTGGTTCCACAGGAAGCGCAGTTCATCGAACTGACGGAGGAGTTCCCTCTCCTGATTCGGGAACGGGTAGAGGCGATACTTGCAGGGGAGATACATCTTCGGAGGTAGCACTTCCCCCACATTCCCGAAGCGCATAAGGGGCCCGCTGACCCCCCTACAAGTAGGGGGGCTTGCGCTCGCCCTTCATTCGTCACGTTGAGCCGAAGCGCGGGAGCGGACCGGCTCCGTACCGATGCAAGGCTGGCCGCGATCAGCGCACCAGCGATTCCCTGACCTCGCTGGGCCGGGTCCACCATGACGCCCGCGAGGAGCGGATGGCCTTCCATCGCCACGAGCAACGTGGCCCCGACGATCCGTCCATCGCGCACCGCGACGAACGAGTCCTCCGGCAGGAAGGGGCCCCAGTCCCCTCCGAGGAGCTTCGCCATCCCACGCTCCGAATCGCGACCGGGATCCGGGTCCTCCATGAACAGATACCGATCGAATCGCCCCGAGTACGCGAGTCGGTGGAGCACCGCCAGCTCCGCCGCATCCTCGAGGTGCACCCGCCGAGCGCTGAGGCCGGTCTTCCGGGAAGCGGAAGGAAGAGGCGCTCCATCCGGGAACTCCATCTCGGTCCGCGAGAAGCGGCGGAACCCGAGCGGCTCCATCATCCCCGCCTGCTGCGCTGGTTCGAGCCCGAGGAGATCTCCCGTGGAGAACGCGACGGGGCCGTCCCTTGGGGACTTGTCGATGATCCGCCGGAGAAACTCGCGATACGCCGCCGGGGTTCGCCGGCCCGAACGGAGATAGAGCAGGCTGACCCGGCGGGCGGGTAGGGGGATCCGGCTCCACGTCGCGATCCCGATCAACTCGGGACCATCGACGGCGAGCACGCCACGCTCTCTCCGCTGTCGAGCGCTTGGCGCATTCGTACCGTCCATTCCTCCTCCGCGAACCGGCCACCCGCGATCTCCGCGAGGGCCTCTTGGCACAGCTGCCAGCCTTCGCCGGGTCGCTGGGAGAGCGGGATCGTCTCGAGCATCGGGGCCGTCGGACCTCCTGCGTCGAATAAAATAAACGGCTAACGGGGTTGCCGCGCGCTCTCCGAAGGCCCTAAGTGCGCTCTCGAGCTTGGTTCAGGAAGATGACTCCGCCGGTCAAGGCCCGCAGCGGCCACATCCTCCTCGACCCCAGACGCAGCTACAAGGACCTCATCCGAGTTTTCCCCGAGATCTACAAGAAGGTCGTTGAAGCGAACCGTCCGTTCGCGAAGGAAGGAGAGACGATCCTGCCGGACGTGCTCCTCGAGGAGAACCTGCGGGACCTGCGCGCCGATCGCAAGCCCGCGGGGTACAACCGCATCGACGCCTTCGGGCTCCGGTTGATCTTCCCCCTGGCCGACGAGCGCCGGGTGGAGTTCTACTTCACCAAAGCGCTACGGGGGCAGGACATCGTCCAAGTCACCGAGCAGGTCTCGGCCATGCTCCGCCGCCGCGGTATCAAGCACACGGTCGAGTACGACCGACTGCCTCTCGGACCGCCGCGCGGCCCTCCGGGGATCATCCTCGCCGGGGCCCAGTTGAGTTCTCGCTGAATCCGCGCTACGAGCGCGTGATCTTGCGGCGGCCCAACGCCTCGAGGTACTGAATTTCCGACCCTGGCTGGAGCTGCCCCTTCGTCTCCGCATCGAGGGCCATCGAGAACGTCGCGTAGGTTTCCATGTCCATGAGCTGGACCTCGGTGTCCGTCAGCGAGAGGACCTGGGCCTGGTGCTTGCCGATCATCGGGATCTGGACCTTGTGCTTCACGGGATGGACGACGCTGCGCTTCGCTCCGTCGAAGATGCCGACGGCGTCGATCCGAGACTTCGCTTCCCCGTGCTTTCCCGGCTTAGAAGTCTGGATGCTCAGGATGCGGCACGGCTCGTCGTCGATGATCATGTACCGGCCTTCCTTGAGCTCGCGAACCTCGGCCTGCGTCCACGCCATGAATGGATCCCTGCGGGCGAGCAGGACGAAGGCGGGATAAATCTTGCCCCGGCGGCCGCGGACCGCGGGCGGAAGTGATACGAAGCGCCCGATGGGCTTCACGCCGGTCGAGAACGGCCGCCCCGGGTCGTCTGCTCTAGGCCGCGCTCGGTTTCTAGGTATGTTTATCATGGCCCGCTTTCTTACTTAGAAAGGGCGATGACGCGGCGTAGTTTGGCGCATTGCTACCGGTGCGGGTACGTTTGGCTGCCGCGCCGGCCTCGGATCCGGATCTGCGCTCGCTGTAAGTCGCCATACTATTGGCTCCCGAAGGTCCGGGTCCCTCGGTACGGCTCAGGCCTTGGGATCGATGATATCATCGGTGAGCGGCGGAAGCAGGTGCTCCGACTCGCCCGGAGCTACGGGGCCGAGAACGTTCGGGTCTTCGGTTCCGTCGCTCGTAGAGAAGCGACGCCGAACAGCGATGTCGACATTGTGGTCGATCCGATTCGATCCGATCGGTATCGACCGATCGATCTCGCACTAGCCCTGCAAAAAACTCTCGGAAGGCCGGTCGATCTGGTGTCGGAACGGTCGCTGCACTGGCTCATCCAGCCGAGAGTCGTTGCGGAGGCCATTCCATTGTGATAGATGCTGCCGATAGGAGCGAGGTCTATCTGGTTCTTGCTGTCGAGCATCTACGCAACGCCCTCCAGTACGCCGAGCGCGGCCGACGGGTCTTCTTCGACGAGGGAACCCCAGACACGTACCTGCTCGTAGAGGGCGAACTGCGCAAGGCCTTCGAGTCGTTGAACCGGCTCGGGCGGCCGTTTTGGAAGGCGAACCCGATGGTCCCCCGCGACCGGATCGGAGAGATCCGACAACTGCTGACCCACGATTATGTGGACGTCGATCCCGCGCTCGTCTGGGGCGTCGTCACGAAGGAAGCTCGGCCCCTGCTTCGTCGGCTCGCGAGGGCCAAGGCTCCGAGGTCAGCGTAGAGACCCGACCTGGATCGGCTCGAGGGCCGGACCACAAGCGATGGGTCCTCGGCTCTCGAGAGGGCAAGATAATTAGGGAGGACCCGCTTGGGTCAGTCGGAGCGTCGGTTATGGTCGTGGATACGTCGTTGTCCCTGGCCCTGCTGGTAATCGCGGCCATTGTCGTGATCATCGTGGTGGTCATCAAGTTCTTCTGGCTCCTGCTTCTCGTGGGTGGGTTGCTCGTCGTTAGCTATCTATTCTACACCGGAACCTTGCACTTCTGACGGCAGGCCCGCCGGGGCCCGGAGGCGATGCCCACGGCGCCGCTTCTTCCGTCCCGATCGGGCGCCCCTGGTCCGGGCCCCTGTCACTGCCCGCCCGAACGAGTCGAGGAGCGGGATCGGATGCGGTGACGGCCCCAATGCCAAGACGCCTTCCGCCGCCGCGCCGCGATGAGAACGATAAAACCTAGCCAGAGCGCGGCCACCATGGCATCTCGCTCCGCCCGCTTCATCGCGCCCCGATGACCTCCCAATCGCTCTCTGCTTATCCGTCTTCGCGCGTACGTTCACGTGGGTCACCCCGCCCGAGCGACCCTCGGCGGGGTGCCGTGCGTTCTCCGAGCACTCGCTCTCAGAGTGCCGCCCGCGCACCGATCCGGGATGGAGAGGCCGGCCGGACGTGCAGGTATCGCGGGCTCCATGATTTGGGGGTAGCTGGACGAGGGATTCCCGCGGGCACCGATAAAGTGCCCGCCGCCGTGGTCGCTCGCCCGGGACGGAGCCACTACTTCCTCGTGGTGGGCTCGGGCGAACGTACCTGTTCTCCGAGGCTGCCTCCCCCGATGTTAAACAAAAGTCAGACAATATTTAAATAGTTGTTTAATATCGTTAAACGCTGTGCGAACTGACCGGCCCCCGACGAAAGCGTCCCGATTTCTCGGCGTGCGCCTGACCGAGGAAGAGGAGACGCTGCTCGAAAACTTCCGCCGATCGCGTGAGTTTGCGAACCGCTCCGAAGCGGTCCGTGCGCTCGTGCGCGAGTCGGTGGAGCGTCGAGAATTTGCCTTCGAACTACCTGCCACCCTGCAGGCCGAGGTCGAGGCGCTCGTCGAAGATGGAGTTCTGAAGAGTCCCGAGAGCGCGATCGACACGCTCGTGACCCTCGGCATTGCAGAACTCGGGCGAACCCACGAACGCGTCGTCCAACTCCGCGCGCACGCGCGGAACGAGGCGACACGCCGTGAGAGCCGGCGGCGGGCAGATCGCGAGGGTCGGGGCCTCCTCGGGCGCTAGGTCTCGAAAACAGGGTGTTGCAACCATGGAACCGTTGGGAATCGCCTGGAGCGAACGAAGTGGATTCATCTGCCGACTGTGCCGTCAGGACGCCAAGCATAATGAGGTTCTCCGAATCTCATACTGCCCGGTACACGGGCTCAGCTCCCCGCTCGACGAGCTGCCCTGGCGACCGGAGGCACGAGCGATACGCGGCTCTACACTCGCACCGGGGATCGCGGCGAGACCGGTCTCGTCGGCGGGACGCGCATAGCGAAGGACTCCTTCCGGATCGGGGCCTACGGCACCTTCGACGAGCTCGCCGCGTGCCTCGGCGTAGTCGAGACCTCACTTCCGGACGCACTGTCCGAAGTTCGGGCGCTCCTCCGACGTCTCGAGCACGAACTCTTCCTCGCGGAGAGCGAGCTCGCTACGCCCTCGGGCAAAGCTCCCCCCGCGGGCCGCATCGAAGCACGCCACGTTCGCCGGCTCGAAGCGGACATCGATCGGTACTCCGACGCGGTCCGATCGCTGCGCACATTCGTGCTCCCGACGGGATCGCCGGCGGCGGCCTACCTGCACTGGGCCCGGGCTCTCGCGCGCCGTGCGGAACGGGAGCTCTGGCGGCTGCACCGAACCGAACCTCAATCCGAGGAGCTGCTCCAATGGTCGAACCGCCTCGGCGACCTGTTCTTTGCACTCGCGCTGAGCGCGAACCGAGCGCTCGGCGTCTCCGAGGTCCCGCCCGACTACTCGGCGTAGGGACGGCGGTAGGAGAATCCGATGGAGGTCGGGGTCGTCGGCCAACCGAACGTCGGCAAGTCGACGTTCTTCAACGCGCTCACGCTGCTCGACGTCCCGATGGCTCCGTTCCCGTTCACGACCATCGCGCCCAACCGGGGGATCGCGGCGGTCCGGTCCCCGTGTCCGCATACCGAGAAGGGTACACCGTGCACCCCCGGCAACGCGAAGTGCGTCGACGGGACCCGGTGGATCCCCGTCAACATGGTCGACGTGCCCGGGCTGGTACCCGGGGCGCACGAGGGGCGAGGTCTCGGCCACCGGTTCCTAGACGAGCTCCGCGCCGCGGACGGGTTCCTGCAGGTGGTCGACCTTTCGGGCTCGACGGACGCCGAGGGTGTGATCGACAACAGCGGACATCACAACCCCGCCGAGGAGGTCGAGTGGCTCCAGGAGGAGCTGGTCGCCTGGTGCGGGGAGATCCTTTCGAGGGAGTTCGGACGGCAGGCGCGCCACATCGAGATGGAGGGCCTCAAGACGGAGGAGTTCCTTGCCCAGCGCCTCGCAGGGCTCTCGATCACTCCGGCCGCGATCTCCGCCGCCCTGCGCGTGGTCCCAATCGACCGTGAGCACCCGTCCAAGTGGACGGCCGCGGACCGCACCGAGCTCGCGCGGGAGCTGCTCCGTGTCGCGAAGCCTCGAGAGGTCGTAGCGAACAAGTGCGACCGGGCCCTGCCGGCCCAGCGCGATCGGTTGGCGGAGGAGATTCGACCCGTTCCCGTGATCGCGACCTCGGCCGATCAGGAGCTGACGCTGCGACGCGCCGCTCGAGCGGGCCTCGTCCGGTACCGCCCCGGAGATCCCTCGTTCACCCTCACCGACCCGGACCGCCTCTCCCCGGCGCAGCGCAGGGCGCTGGACGGGATTGCGGAGACGATGAAGCGTTGGGGATCGACCGGAGTCCAATCCGCGCTCGAGTCGATGATCTTCGAGCGGCTCCACCGGATCGTGGTCTATCCGGTCGAGGACGAGACCCACTGGACGGACTCGCGGGGCCGGGTCCTCCCGGACGCGTTCCTGCTTCCGGCGGGCACCACGGCCCGGGCGATGGCCTACCGAGTGCACACCGATCTCGGGGAGAACTTCATCCGCGCGATCGACGCGCGGACCCATCGGGCCCTGGCCGCGGAACATCCGATGGAGCCGAACAGCGTCGTGCGGATCGTCGCCCGCAAGTAAGCGACGCGGAGCCGCCTCACCCGGAGGTGGACGTGGGATCCGCCGGCTCGATCAGTTCGGCTCCCCGGGGCGCTGGACGAACCACGAAGGCGAGGCCTCCCGCCCGAGCGAGCCGGCGGAGGAGTTCCACCTCGCGTCCCGCCTTCGGAAGGATCACGACCGACCCGCCCGCGCCGGCTCCCGTCAGCTTCGAGCCGTCCGCGAGGGGAGCCGCCGCCTCGAGCAGGGCCTCGATCCGAGGATGCGAGACCCCGACCTGTCGTAGCAGTTCCTGATTCTGGGTCATGAGCGAGGCGACCCCCGTCCGGTCCTCCGCTCCGAGCGCGTGGATCCCGTCCGTCGCCACGCGCACGAACTCCGCGAGAAGTTCCGGGCCCCCCGGCTCGTCGAGCCGTCGATTCACGGCGCGTACGGCCTCGGCGGTCGAGCGAGGCACGCCGGTGTAGGCGACGACCCAGGTCCAGCCCGGGTCCGGCGCACGGCGGGCCGTCCATTCCGTATCCTCCTGGGTCAGGCTCCACAGGGTCGCGCCCGTTCCTCCGTTCATGGTCACGTAGCCGCCCGCAACGGAGGCGGAGGTGTCTCCGGGGCTTCCGACCCCTTGGGCCGCTCGCTCTACGGCGAAGCTGCGCCGGGCGAGCTCGGCCCGGGAGAGCCCCCCCGAAGCCGCTCCGAGAGCCGCGACCGTAGCCGCCACGAACGCGGCCGACGAGCCGAGGCCCGCCGCCCGCGGGATCCGGGAGACCGCTCGCACCCCGATGGGACGCGAGTTCTTCCAGCAGTGCTCCACGGCAGCCCGAAAGTACGGATTGTGTTCCATCCCCATGGGGTCCGCATTCAAGGTGAACGTCGGGGCCTCCCGCACGAGGATCTGCGTGGAGAGATCGATCGCCAGCAAGAGCTCCGGAGCACCCCGCACCACCGCGTGCTCTCCGAACAGGATGCACTTTCCCGGGGCGCGAGCCGAGAGCGGGAGGGCCCGGGCGGGAACATCGGAGGAGCCCGTCGTCATGCTCGGGCCTTCCCGGCGGGGAGTACCTTCTTGCCGCGCGCGCTCGGGACGATGCGCTGCTTCGCTCCGCGAAAGCTCCGGGGAGGGGGAGCTCCGAGCAGGCGATCGAGCGCGATCGCGAGCGCCGCGACCTCGCTGTGGGGCTGGTGCCCCACCGCTACGTTGTACGATGCCAGCCGGTAGAGCTGGGGAGGAACCTTGGCCCCGCCCACCACGATCAGAACTCGGCCATGGCGACGGATCCGAGGGGCGGCTCGATCGATCGGTATCCCGTACATCGTGAGGTGAACGACTGCGCCGTCCCACGCGCGAACGAACTCCCGCCAATGCTCGACGCCGTCGATGGCGAACGCGCCTCCCCATCGTTCGGATACCCCAGCGAGTCGAGCCGCGAGCTCCGGGTCGGGGGGATGGAGGTACATCCGACAAGCTCCGAACGCGCGAGCGGTCAAGGCGACATGGGTCGTGAGGCGGGGATCGCGGCCGGCTCGATGGCCGACGCGCAGGACCGAAACGTCCGGGCGGGGCCTACGCTTCGGGCGTCGGCTGGAACCGCTCGATGCGGTGGCCACGGTACTCCAACTTGACGGAGCGCTTGACGATCGCCTTGAGGCGGATCGGGCTCATGCTCAGCTCCTCCGCGATGTCCGAAAAGAAGCGGCCCTGCTCGCCGACGGCCTGGTAGAGACGATCCTCGACCTTCGCGTACTCCTTCGGGCTCATGGACGCGATCGAGAGGATCTCGCTGATCTCGGCGAGCGGCGTCGTGGTGTTGATGTTCACGGTCGAGTAATAAAAGTGGTAGCTCTTGTCCGGCTGTCGCCGGCCCTCGCGGGCCACCCAGCGCGTGTCGATCAGTTTCAGCTTCTCGAAGAACATAAGCGCCTGGGAGCCTTCCTTGCCGAACTCGGTCGCAATGTCCTGGGCCGTCAGCCAGCTCTCGCCGAGCCGTTGGACGAGCTTGAGCTTCAGCGGCGAGTCCACCGCACGCAGGATCGGTACGAGATCGGAAATGTCGTTCACGACTTTGATGCGGTGCATCGCTCCGGACATGGTGTCTCCCTACGCGCGGTGCGCGTCCTTCTCGGCGGATACGGTCAGCATGCGGCGATATTTCCCCCAGCGGTCCCCCGGGCTGAACCGAGCCGGGTGCGGGGTGCGCGTGGGCGCGTGGCACGAAGGGCAGGTCTCGTGAAAGGTGTAGCGCTGGCAGTCCCGGCAGACCAGCAGGATCGATTCGGTCATGCGCGGGTGAACGTCCCCTGGCCCCCGGCCTTCGTGATCGATGCGATCGCGGCCTCGGTCGCTCGCTTCATCGTTTCCTCGGCCTGCTTGTACTGCCCAGCGGAGACTCGGATTCGGTAGCGTGGAGCGCCCACGTACTGGATCGTGATGGACTCCGGGTCGGTCTTCTCGGCGAGCATGAGCGCGGTCCTCACATGCTCGACCCCGTCCGCGGAAAGGTCCCGAACCTCGAGGGTTCCCGAGATCTCCACATGCGGCGGTAGAATGTTGTCGCGCGCAACCTTGAGGAACGCGGCGACCCAGGGGGCTTTCTCGTTGTCCTTCTGGAACTGCTTCGGATCGGCCGAGGCGAGCTCGAAGGCCGCGTAGAGCGATCCGTACCGCTCGACGAGCGAGCTCGCGAAGAGCGCATGCGTCGCGTCGGGCTCGATCTTGAGTCCTGAGGCTACCTGATCGATCAGGCGCATCGCGCGCTGCTCGTTCTTCCACTGCTGGACCTTCTCACGGCGCTGGTGGTCGTTGATCCGCTTGAGCGAGAGATCGACCTGGCCCTTCGCCGCATCGACCCGGAGGACCCGCGCGACGATCTTCTGGCCCTCGCGAATGTGATCCCGGATGTACTTGACCCAGCCCGGCGCGACCTCGGAGAGATGGATGAACGCCTCCCGGTTCGCGAACTCGTCCAGCGCCACGACGGCTCCGAAGTTCCGGATCTCCTTGACGGTCGCGATGACGATGTCCCCTTCTTCGGGGAACTCGGGGCGAAGCGGCATCGGCCGCGGACCTACGCCGGGCCTGCGGGTCGAACGAGTTCGCCCCGCAGCTGGGCCCGGCCACCGGTCGGCGTAGCGAGCAACGCCCCACAGACCAGACAGTTGATGATCGTCGCGGGGCGGCTGAAGATCGTTTGCTCCCCGGTGCAGTCCGGGCACTTCACGACCCAGAACGGTGCCGGTGGGTGATCGGTCGGCATGTCTAGGAATGCTCCACGAGTTCTAGGCTGCCCGCCCGCCAGCTGGGGGGCTGAACGATGTACTTGCACTTCTTGCATCGATATTTCAGGTTCACCCGGCGGACGGCCTTGGCACGACCCTCGGGCTTCGGACGCGGGAAGCCTCCGTATCCGCTCGTCGCACGCCGGAATCGGCGCTGGCCCCACTTCATTTCGGAGGCGGGGCGCTTCCTTCCCTTCTCGACCTCGTGCTCCGTGTGCACTTTGCACCGCGGACAGTACGTCGAGACGACTTTCGGGTAGTGCATATAGGGCGGCGCCGAGGCTTGATAGCTATATAGGCGTAGCTCCGCTCCTCGGCGGAGGAGTTGGGGTTCTCCCGTCCACGAGGGCTGGCAACCGTCCGGGAAGCTCCGTTTCTCTAGGGCCCTGGACGAACTTGGGCAAACGGTCGAGCTCACTTCCAGCCGGCTCGACCCTCTCCAAGGAGGTCGTCGCTAGGCAGCGGCACGTGACTTTGGCTCCCATCGGACCATCCGCCGAGTTTCTGCGAACAGTATCGCCCCGGCCACCGGTTGCTCCGGGGAGATGGATGGGCTCGGGCCTCCGACCGGACCGAGCACGTACCGGTTTTCTATCGACGATTCGAGGGGGCCGCAACAAGGCTTTATGTAGGGGTGCCTGCTCCGCCGCCGCACCGGATTCACCGATGGCAGATCGTAACTCGCTCGAGGTCGTCACAGAGGCGCTCCAGAAGGGGCCGGAACGCAAGTTCCCCGAGTCCGTGGAGCTCTCCATCAACCTCAAGGACCTGGACCTCGCGATCCCGAAGAATCGTCTGGAGGACGACGTGCCTCTCCCCAGCGGGCGGGGCAAGCCGGTCAAGGTGGCCCTCTTCGGTACCCCCGAAATGTGCCAGAAGGTCCGCGGGGTCGCCGACAAGATCATTCCGTCCACCGAACTCGAGGATTTCATGAAGGACGCGAAGGGAGCGAAGCGCACGGTCGATGACATCGACTTCTTCCTCGCCGAGGCCCCGCTGATGCCGACGATCGGTAAACGACTCGGAGTGGTACTCGGCCCGCGCGGCAAGATGCCCCGCCCCGTTCCTCCGGGGAGCGATCCCACGAACCTGATCAAGGCGCTCCAACGATCGGTCCGAGTCCGCTCGAAGGGCAACCGCACCTTCCACGCTGCCGTTGGAGCCCGCGGAATGCCGCCGGAGGAGATCGCGCAGAACGTCGATGCGCTCCTGAGCCGCGTGGTCGGCAAGCTCGAGCGCGGTCGGACGAACATCGAATCGGTCTACGTCAAGACCACCATGGGGCCGGCCGTCCGGCTCTGGTAGGAAGGAAGATGCCCGGCAGGAAGACCCTCCGTCCCGAGAAGATCGCACGCGTCGAGGCGATGCGCGCCACCGTCGCCAGCGGCAAGGTCACGGCGCTGGTCGGGCTCCGTGGAGTTCCCGCATCCGCCCTCCAGTCCATGCGCCAGGAGTTGCGCAACCGAGGTCACCCGATCCTGGTGGCTCCGAACAGCACCATCCGGCACGCGATCGAACGCGCGATCGAGACCCGCCCATCGCTCCAACCTCTCATCGCTCAGGTCGACGACCAGACCGCGGTCCTCTCTGCCGAAGGGAACCCCTTCGCGCTCTTCGCGGAGTTCGCGGCCACTCGCTCTCCGACCCCGGCCCGCGGCGGCGAATCCGCTCCAGCCGACATCGTCGTTCCCGCCGGGACCACGAGCTTCAAGCCCGGTCCGATCGTCGGCGAGCTCCAACACGCCGGCTTCCCCGCTGCGATCGAGAAGGGCAAGGTCGTCCTGAAGAAGAACACGGTCATCGTCAAGCAGGGAGCTACGATCTCGCGCGAGGTCGCGGGCCTCCTGACCCGCATGGACATCTTTCCGCTCGAGGTCGGACTCGATCTTCGCGCCCTCGTCGATGGGGACACGTTCTACCCGCACGACGCCCTCGCGATCGATCTCGAGGCTCTGCGGGCCTCCTTCGCCCGGTCCGCTCGTGCGGCGCTCGGCCTCGCGGTCGCGATCGCCTACCCGACCAAGACGTCGACCCCGATCCTCCTCGCGCGCGCCCATCGCAGCGCCCTCGGCCTCGCCGTGGCGGGTGGGTACATCACGAAGGAGACCATCCCCGCGCTGTTCGCCCGCGCCATGCGCGAGGCGGCGGCGATCCAACACCTGACAGGCAAGTAGGGAATCCCCGAAACCAATCGAACGGAGAGTGTGAACATGGAGTATGTGTATGGTGCGCTGCTGCTCAACGCCGCCGGAAAGCCGATCGACGAAAAGGGCCTGACGGAAGTCCTCGGCGCGGCGGGCGTCTCGCCCGACGCGGCCCGGGTCAAGGCGCTGCTCGCCTCCCTCGAGGGAGTCAATGTCACCGAGGTTCTCGCCAAGGCCGAGACGTTCGCGGCTCCGGCCGCGGCCCCCGCCGCCCCGGAGAAGAAGGACGGCAAGGGCGAGAAGAAGGAAGAGGAAAAGAAGGAAGAGAAGGGCGTCTCTGAGGAAGAGGCGGCCGAGGGTCTCTCCGCCCTCTTCGGCTGAACTGGGGAATGCGAAAGCGCACGGCTTAAGACCCGGGTTCGGGTCGCTCCGGGCGGAGACTCCCACGGGAGGGCTCCGCCTCGAGTCATGCCGGCGCACGAATTCTGCGGCGTCGTCGGAGTATCCCTCCAGGGCAAACCGGCGGCACCCCTGCTGTTCCGGGGCCTTCGGGCCCTCCAGCATCGGGGGCAGGAGTCCGCCGGGATCGCCACGACCTCCCACGGGGTGCTCCATCTGCGCAAGGGGATGGGGCTCGTCCACGAGATCTTCACGGAGGAGCTCGTCGATGCGCTCCGAGGGACGACGGGCATCGGCCACACCCGCTACTCGACGACCGGCACGAGCGACCTCGAGAACGCCCAGCCTCTGGTCGTGAAGCTACGCGGCGAGGACGCCGCGATCGCGCACAACGGCGACCTCGTTAACTTCGAGCGCATCCGGCGTCGGGTCCAGGCGCAAGGCGTGGAGCTGATGGGCTCGGCGGACAGCGAGACCATGGCGCAGATGATCGCCATCGAGTACGGCCGCACGCGCGATCTCGAGCCCGCAATCCGTCGCGCCTGTGCCGAGCTCGTGGGCGGGTACGCGGTGGTCCTGATCGTCGGGAACCGCATCGCGGCGTTCCGCGATCCGCTCGGGATCCGTCCCCTCGTCCTCGGCTCCCTCGAAGGGGGGGTGGCGGTCGCGAGCGAGTCGGTCGCCATCGAGCTGATGGGCGGCCGGACGATCCGCGATGTCGAGCCCGGCGAGGTCCTCATCCTCGAGCACGGGGAGATCGCGCACACCTCCAAGATCGCCGGGACGGGCGAGCGCGCCCACTGCATGTTCGAGTGGGTCTACTTCTCCCGACCGGATTCGGTCGCCGAGGGTCGGTCCGTCTACGATGTCCGCCACCGGATCGGCCAGCAGCTCGCGCGCGAGGCGCCGATCGATGCCGATATCGTGGTGCCGGTCCCCGACTCCGCGCGTCCGCAGGCGCTTGGGTTTTCGGAAGCGACCGGGATCCCGTACGCCGAGGCGCTGATCAAGAACCGGTTCGTCGAACGGACGTTCATCCTTCCCGACCAGAAGCGCCGCGAGCAGGAGGTCCGCGTCAAGCTCCACCCGGTCCCGGGGCTCCTCAAGGGCCGGCGGGTCGTCCTCCTGGACGACTCGATCGTGCGCGGAACCACGCTTCGCGAGATCATCGGCATGGTCCGTTCGGCCGGTGCTTCCCGGGTCGACGTGCGGATCGGATGCCCGCCAATCCGCGCACCGTGCTACTTCGGCGTCGACATGAAGGTGCGCAAGGATCTCGTGGCGGCGGATCGTACCGAGGAAGAGGTCAGCGCGGTGATCGGGGCGGACAGCGTCCACTACCTTTCCATCCCCGGGCTCGTCGAGGCACTGAACATCAAGGCGGAGAACCTGTGCCTCGGTTGCCTCACCGGGCGCTACCCGGTCGAGGTCCCGCAGGAACGTCACCGCTACCAGAAGTCGCTCGCGGAGTTCTAGGGTGTGGCCGGCGCGCTCCTTCTATCCCGGGGCCGGTTCGTCTTTCTCCTCCGGCCGGCTCCCGCCCGCCTCGTGGCGGCTCCGATCGCGGAGGACCTGACCGTAGCGGCCCGCCGTCTGACGGGCGGGGCCCCGACGGAGCTCCCGCGGACGATCGTCGATGCGATTCGGTCCCTCGGTCCCGCACCGCTCGCTGTAGATCCTCCGATGCTCGGCGGTCCGGCGGGCGAACTCGGTGCCGTGATCGCGGGACTCTCGCCGGCGGAGGTGCGTCGCGCGCGGGAGGCGCTGCCGCCCCTCGAACCCCTCGAGGAGCGTCTCTTGATCCTCGCGGTCGGGCGGGCCGCCCTGGACGAGGCGATGCGCTCTCCAGAGGAGATGCTGGTGTCGCTGACGCGGGAAGAGGAACGTCTGGAACGTGCGCTTCGAAGGGAGGGAAACGCGGCGGAGCAGTTCGTGTCCGTCTCCGATTCGCCCCTCGCGGCGTACGCCGAAGCGTGGGACGGGTTCCGAAGGACGTTCGCGCGTCACCACTCCGAGCTCGAAGGACGGGTCCGATCTCTGGCTCGGGAGATCGCACCCAACCTCTCGGCGGTGGTCGGCGCCAAGGTCGCCGCGCGCCTCATCGCCCTCGCCGGCGGCCTCGAGCCGCTCGCGCGCGGGGACTCGGCGCGTCTCCAGCTGCTCGGATCGCGCCGACGGCCCTCCCGCGATCGCGGGCCCCGGTTCGGAGTGATCCGCATCGCCGATCGCATGTCGGACGTCCCGGACGATCGGAGGGGCGCCTACGCGCGCAGCTTGGCGGCCCTCGCCGTGGCCGCCGCCCGTGCGGACGCGTACACGCGCGCCGATCTCACCGCGAAGCTTCTCGTGCGGCGAGATCGACGGGTCGAAGCCCTACGTCGGAGGCGTTCGTGAGACGCCCGACCCCGCTCCAACCCTCGGAGCGGAACCCTCGCCTCGTGGAGCAGCGCTCCGAGGATCGAACGGTCTGGTTCACCGAGACGGTCGGTCACGAACCTCCCGTCGCGCGGGAACGCTGGTTCACCCGAGGCGGCCGAACGTATCGATCGTGGGACCCGAGCCGGAGCAAGCTCGCGGGGGCGCTCGTCCATGACTGGCGCGGCGACATTCCCGAGCCCGGCGAGCGATGGCTCTACCTGGGCGCCGCCACCGGCACCACCGTCTCGCACGTCGCGGACCTCGTGGGGCCGGAGGGACGGGTCTACTCGATCGAGGCCTCCGTGCGGCCGTTCGGCCGCCTGCTCGCATTCGCGGAGCGGTGGCCCAACGTCCTCCCGATCCTCGCGGATGCGAGGGCGCCCGAGCGCTACTCCGGATTCGTCCCGCTCGTGGACGGGGTCTACACGGATCTGGCGCAGGCCGACCAGATCGAGATCGCACTCGCCAACGCGCGTCGATACCTGCGGGGATCGGGGAAGTTCCTCCTCGCGCTGAAGACGTCCAGCATGGGGCGAGAATCGAGCGCGGTGGAGCACCTTGCCATCGCCACCGAGACGCTCGGCCGATCGTTCGATCTCGACCGTTCCGTACACCTGGCGCCGCACCACCGCGCCCACTACTTCCTCGGGGGTCGCCCCCGTCGCAGCCTCTTCGACCCGGCGAACGGTGCTAGGTCGCCACCTGGCTCCCGCGCGCGATGATCACCGTGACGACATCCTCGTCTCGAAGGATGTGGGCGCGGCCGACGGTCTGACCCGGGAATCGGGCGCTCGGGCCCCAGATCTGGGCCGCCCGGAATGTGCGCTGAAGATCGCCGGGGAGCCGACGCAATAGATCGCTGATCGTGCTGCCGGTGCGCAGGATCACGGGATCCTCCCGGTCGGGAGGCCGGCCGGGGGGCTTGACGTAGATCCGGACGAACCGCAGGGCCCGGCCCATCTTCTCGACCAAGTTGTCCAATCCGACCCGGTTCTTCGCCGAGATGAAGATCGGGTCGAACGGGGCGAGATCCGCCCGCAGCCGCTTGCGCTCCTCCTCGCTGAGCGTCTCGGCCTTGTTCACCCCCAGGATCGCGTCGATGTACACCCGGTTCCCTGCGAGCACGTCGATCAGCTGGTCGGCGGTCGCGTCCTCTCGGAACACGATGTGGCCGTTGTGCATTCCGAATTCTCGCGCGATCTCGGCCGCGAGGCCGCCCGCGAGGTGCGTCAGTTTCACGGTGCTGGCGATCGTGAGCCCCCCACGGTCGTGAGTGGTGACCACGATCTTCGGCGGTCGGGTGTTGAGTCGCACCCCGCTCGACTCGAGCTCCGTGATCAACGCGCGCAGGTTGGTGTGTTCCGGATCGACGAGAAACAGAACGAGGTCCGTGGAGCGAACCACCGACAAGACCTCGCGGCCGCGCCCGCGTCCCGTGGAAGCCCCGGGAACGAGCCCGGGCATATCGAGGATCTGGATCGACGCGCCAGACCAGCGCAGCATGCCGGGGATGATCGACACCGTGGTGAAATCGTAGGCTGCGGCGACACTTTCCGCCGAAGTGAGGGAGGTGAGCAGGGTGGATTTGCCGACCGACGGATACCCGACCAGTCCCACCGTGGCATGTCCGCTCTTGCGGACGGAGTAGCCGGGCCCGGCACCCTTGCCCTTCGCACGGGCCTCCCGTTCGAGGCGCAAGACGGCGATCTTCGCTCGCAGCCGCCCGATGTGGCGCTGGGTCGCCTTGTTGTACTGGGTCTTGCGGATCTCGTCCTCGACCTCGGTGATCTGCTCCTCGATCGATGACATCGCCCCGGGCCCGTTCCCTTCGGCCGGGGGGACTCGACACCGTACTTGAGTCCTCCGACGGGCGCTTTCTATGAGGAATCTCAGCCGTGGGGGAATCGGGCGAGCTCATGGGCTACCGAGGCGGGCGACTCACTTTCGGCCGGCCCGTCGCTCTGCCTTCCGATCCTCGCCTTCCACGCCGTTCCCCGGAACTTCGAGCTCGCTGAATCGCCCGCTCGAACTCCCTTCGGTTAGGCATGCTTCGACGGTCGAAGGCCCATCTCGGTGAGAGCCTCGTCCTTGCGAGGGTTTCGCTTGTAGAGTGACGGGTGGCGAGGGGTCCAACCGGGGTCCTTCGAAAATCGGGGCCGAGGAGTGGCTCGAAGTCGATCCGGGAACATCCGGTCTGCTCGCTCGCGCCGGTCCACCCGGTCGAACCAATCTTTCCACCACACCGCACGAATCCTCTTCCGCAGCAAGGAACCGAGGTCCGGATCGAGCAGGACCCATCCGGATGGTCCACTACGTCCGATCAGGCCCGACTTCTCCAACCTCCGAAGTTCGTCGTACGCCTTCGACACCGGCACGCCGCCGACCAGGGAGACCCGGTACCCGGTCACGGGGCGAAATGCGTTCGCGAGCACGGCCAGAACGCGGAGCCTTCGCTCGCTGCCGCAGAGCGCGACCAGGCGGCGATCGACCTTCATCAAATTTCGAACGGACATCGATTGTATTAATGCGCCCCCAACGGGGAGGTATTCCTATCGCGCGTGGCTCGATGTGAGCGAAGTACGCTCGGAAGTGGGCCGGGCCGCTTACCTGAAGCCGTGCAGGTTTCATCGTTCGAGAGCCCCGTAACGGACACCGAGCGCCCCGGTGTGGGTGCGGCGGTGCAGCAGGCGACGGGTGGACCTCGTTGGCGATATCGACCGCGAAACGTTCTCGGACGCCCGGAGGAACTCGATCGCTTCCGCTCTCGCCTCTCCGAGGGATTGCGGATAGGGCACGGACTGGGCGCGTCCTTCCGCATCGAGTTCGACTCGGGGATCGGAGGAGGCATCGCCGTCTCCTCGGAGGGACCCGTCGCGGGCCGGTGGTTCGGGCGCGTCTTGGCCGGAGCGTACGACCACCATCGATGGGCTCTGTCGGAGTCGGGGACGCGACCCTACCCGGTGTTGCTCCGCATCGGCGCCCCGATCCTCTCCTGGCCTCACCCGCTCCGGTCCGGCTTCGAACCTTCGAGCTGGGGAGACTCGATCGCTCTCGGAATGGGAGCGCTACCGCCGGGACTGAGGCTGGTATGGTCTCTGGCAGCCGCCGCATCTCCACGAGCCCCTATCCCACTCGCGGCCGGAAGACCGATGGCGGTAGCTCCCGCAGCAGGCGTTCTCGTGCGGGCTCCCGGGCCGATCACCGAGACCGAACGGCGATGGCGAGATCGTTGGGAGGAGCAGCAGCAGGCGTTGCGCTGGGTGGCCACCGTATCCATCCGGAGTGGGCCCGTCGTGCCCGCGCGGGCGGCCATCGATCGCGTCACCGAGGTCATCCAGTCGGTGACTCGCTCCCCTGGGGGTAACGGGATCCGCTTTCGCCCGGCGTCCCGGTGGTGGGCCGCTCGCCCCCGGCCCTTCGTCTTGACCGAGCCGGAACTCCTCGGGCTGCTCCCATCCCCGGAGTGCGTGGTAGGGGAGGCTCCCCGAACACCGGCTCGCTTCCGGCGAGAGTTGGTGGTGGGTCGAGCGGATATAGGGACCCTGCTGGAGCTTCGACTCGATCCGCAGGAAGGTCGCCACCTCGCGATGCTCGGCGAGACCGGGATGGGAAAGAGCACGCTCTTGACGGCCCTGGCCCGACAGGTCGGGGCGAGGCATGGGGTCGTCCTCCTCGATCCGGTCGGTGATACCGGCCGGGCCCTGTTGAGCTCGCTCGATCCCGAGACGCGAAAGCGGACGGTCTGGGTCTCACCGGCGGAGTCACCGATCGGGCTCAACGCTCTCGCCGGGGGAGAGAACGGCAACGAGGCCCCCGGTCCGCGGCAAGTGGCGGATCTGGTCCAGGCGCTACGACGCGTGCGATCGGGCCGGTACGCAGAGAGCGCATACTGGGGACCCCGGATCGAGGACGTGGTCACGCGCGCTCTCCTCGCGGCGGGCACGATCCCCGGAGGAACGCTCGCGGATGCGCTCCAGCTCCTGGAAGCTCCCGAGCGGCATCGGTCCCCCGTCGCGGGCGAGGCGGGAGCGGCGTGGCGCGACCTCCGTCTGCAGGCGCGAGAGCGGCCGGAGGAGACGGACGGTGCTCGGCGCCTTCTGTACGAGGTCGCCGGGAACTCGGTGCTGACCCGGCTCCTGTGCGAGCGGCGGCCGCGATGGTCCTCCGCGGAACTCCTGATCGATGGGCGAATCACCGTCGTCACGGGGGACGCCGCGACGATCGGGGAGGGATCAGCGCGCCAGCTCCTGTCCATGTACCTCGCGCTGTTGTGGTCGGGGATCCTCGCTCGTTCCCGCCCGACGAAGACGTTCGTGATCCTCGATGAGGCTCAGTGGTTCGGTAACGAAGCCCTCTCCGAGATGCTCAACATCGGGCGACGGTTCAACATCCATCTCGTCCTGGCCACTCAGGCTCTGGGGTCGCTCAACGAGAACGTGCGTCAAGCGATCGCGACGAACGTCGCCGACTTCATCCTGTTCCGAGGATCGCCGGACGATGCTCGAGAGTTCGGGAGGATCGCACGTAGTGTTTCCCCCGAGGAGCTGATGTCGCTCGGTCGCGGGGAGGCGATCCTCCTTCGAGGAAAGGCCGGCCGCTTCGATCGACTTCGCACGCCGATCGGCTTCCCCACGGGAGTCGACCCCGAGGTCTTGCGGGGGATCGCACGGTCGTCGATGGCGCGCTTCGGCCCACGGATCGAGAGATGGACCGAAGCGACTATGGAGGAGCGCCCGCGAGCCCCGCCCCGACAGGTATCGCGGCCGCACGGCATCGATGCCGCGGCGCGGACGCTCCTCGAGCAGATCGCGGGGAAGCCCGACGGCGCGCTCGTGCGCGTGCACCTGAGCACGTTGCGGGAGGGGAGCGACGATGACGCGCTACGCGCCCTCGGCGCCGCCTTGGGCCGCGAGGGGATCCTCCATCTCCATAGCCGGGACGAAGCAGGGCCGTACTGGGAGCTGCGTCCCGGAGCCGTCCGCGCCAGGCTCCTTCCTGCAATGCGGATGCGTTCGGCAGGTGCCGTGAGGCCCGCTTGAGGGCGAATAGAACAGCCCCCGGACAGTGCCGGCCCCACCCGCGACTGACCGCCCGAACGATGGACGGGCTCCGAACGTGGAGCGGCACTCCGGACGCCGGAGCCCGACCGGACCTTCGATCCCCGGCCCGCACGGTGCGGTTTCCTAAGAGCCTATCCGGAAACCTTACGCCGTGATTTCTTGGAGAGCCGGGCGATCTCCGCATCCGCCGCTGCCACTTCTTCGGCCGCGCATTTTGGGCACAAATAGAGGACCGCGGGACTCTCGGGCTCCGACATCGAGAGCCATCCCTTCTCGAGAAACATCCCGCCCTGGTACGGCCCCTCTCCGGGATAGGCCAGCACCGACGTTCCGGGGCAATCGTCCGTGGCGCACGCCACGGGGATGAGCGTCCCTCCCAACCGACCTCGCTTCGTCCGTGGCGCGCTGGACCCTTTCCTCATCGCTCTTGGGGGCCGAGCGGCCCCGACCCTTATAGAAGTCGGGCCGCCCGAAGAGCGATCCACGCGCAAGCGATGTGGACGAACCCGAGGTAATTCACCACCTTCTTCTCCCACCGCACGAGAAGGCGACGGAACCGGTTCATCCACGAATGGGTGCGCTCGACCACCCATCGATGATTTTGAAATCGAAGGCGCTCTCGGCGAGGAATGGTACCCTCGCCCCTCCGACGAATGTGGTGCTCGTATCGGTACGCCTCGACGACCTCTTCCACCTCCAGGTAGTCGTATCCTCGATCAAGGCAGATGTGCTGACGGACCCCTCGGGGCGGGCGGAGGGGTCGAGAATCGAGCGTCCCCTCGACCAACTTGCAGTCATTGCGATTCGCGGGTGCGGCCACAATCCCAAGCGGAACCCCCCGTCCATCGGTCAACAGACTTCGCTTCACCCCGGACTTCCCACGGTCGGTAGGATTCGGGCCGGTCCTATCGCCACCGAGCGGCGCTTTGGTCATCGTGCCATCCATCGATTGCCACGCCCAACGGATCCCGGTCTTCTCGTCGTAGGCGAGGAGAGCCTCCGCCCACAGTCGCTGGAACAGGCCCGCGGCGCACCACTCTTGGAATCGATCGTGGACGGTGCTCTTGGGTCCGAAACACCGAGGGAGGGCTCCCCACTGGATGCCGGTACGGAGCAGGTAGACGATGCCCGCGAAGCACCGCCGGTCGTCGGCCCGAGGACGACCCCCTCGAGGAGACGGAGCGCGTATCGGGAGGAGGGAAGAGACTCGAAGCCAGAGATACTCGGGAAGATCGAACTCAGAAGGAATCGCTTGACCGACGAGCACTCAGGAGATTCGGCCCATCAGCGGGTCAAGCCGGGGTTCGACTCGAAAGGAGGTTTCCGGATACGCTCTAAGTCCGGTGGCTCGGAAGCCGCGCCCCGCTCTGTCCCGACGGGTGCTGAGCCGCCGATCGTGTCGGCGAGCCGCTCTGCCGGCCCCGGGCGAGTCGAAAGGAGTAACGAGTTGCGACCGTCGGCTTTACCCGGGGTAAAGTTTATGGCCCCGGGTCCGGTGGAGGAGTCGATGGCGAAGACCGCAGTGGTCAGCTCGAAGGGTCAGATCACGCTCCCCAAGGAGCTCCGCGAACGCCACCATTTGCAGGAAGGTGCGACCGTGCTGGTCCTCGAAACGAAGGAGGGGGTTCTCATTCGGTCGGGGCGTCGTACACTGCGGGGGTTGTTGAAAGGCCACATCGACCCCGACAAGGCGGAGAAGGCGGTCCGCTCCCTCCGCGAGGAGTGGAGGGTCTGACCGACGCCGTTATCGACACCGTGGCCCTGATACGGCATCTGGACGACTCGCTTCCGCCGGCCGCCGAGCGGGTCTTTCGGGAGGCCGAGGACGGGTTCGGTCGTCTCTTCCTGCCCGAGGTGGCGCTGGGCGAGTTCGCCTATCTCATCCTGCGGGGACGGGTCCGGGTCCCTCACCCTCGAGCGACCGTGCAAGAGGTGACCGACGAGGTCCGCGCCTCGGGCTATCTTCGGGCCGCTTCTCTGGGGTCGGCGGGCTGGGGGTACTTTCTGGACCTGGAGATCCCGGAGCTGCACGACCGGATGATCGCGGCCGTCGCGATGTCTCGCCGCCTACCGCTCGTCTCGAACGACCCGGCGTTCCGGTCCGTCCCCTCCCTCCGTGTGATCTGGCGATAACGATCCCCGGCATGGGCCGGTCGAACGATGATGGACGCCTTGGCGCAGTCGGACGGCGGGTTCGACCTCCGACCCCGCTTTCGCGTCCGCCGGACCCCTCGGGAGGAGAGGCACGCCTCTGCGGCGTCGACCAAGTGCCGGGTGCGTTCGAGGGTGCCGGCGATCTCGCGGACTTGAGCGGGCACCTTCCGCCCATGTCCCAAGGTCAAGAAGGCCCGCGCGTTGTTGAGCGAGTTCGACGCCCGGCTCGAGGCTCGCGTCATCCGGGCCACGAGGCCCGATCGAGCAGCGTTCCAAGAGGCCGCTCATTGATGAGTGCCCCATGACCTCGGCTTCACCGAACTGTTATCTATCGTCCTCGGGTCTCAGCGATGGAGCGCACATGGACGACGTGGTGATTCTGCCGACCGAGAAGGTCGCGCTGCGCGACCCGATCCTCGTCGAGGGACTCCCGGGCGTCGGCAATGTCGGCAAGCTCGCCTCCGATTATCTCCGGGACCAGCTGAAGGCGAAGCCGCTCGCCACGGTCTTTTCCCGCTTCTTTCCGCCGCAGGTCTACGTCAATGAGGACGGGATCATCCGGCTCGTCTCCAACGAGCTATCGTACTACCGGAACCCGAAGGCCGCGCGGGACATCGTGATCCTCGGCGGCGACTACCAAGGCATCAGCCCCGAGGGCCAGTACGAGATCACGCACCGCGTTCTCGAGTTCGTGCACAAGCTCGGGGTCCGAGATCTGTACACCCTCGCCGGGTTCGCCCAGGGCCACGTCGTGGAGAAGCCTCGCGTCCTCGGCGCTGCGACCAGCCCCGCGCGTGTGGAGGCCATGAAGAAGCTTGGCGTGATCTTCTCCCGCAACGACCCCGGAGGGGGGCTCATCGGTGCGAGCGGTCTGTTCCTCGGGCTCGGACGCATGTTCCAGATGGAGGGCGTCTGCCTCATGGGCGAGACCTCCGGGTATTTTGTAGATCCCCGCGGCGCCCAAGCGGTGCTCAAGATCCTTTCTCAAGCAATCGAGGTCGACGTCGATTTCAGAGACCTCGAGTCGAAAGCGAAGGAGATCGACCGGATCGCCCAGCGCATCCACGATTCCGAGAAGGGAGCGAACGAGCCCACCCCGGGCCCGAGCCCGGCCCGCGAGGACATCGGGTACATCGGCTGACGCATCTTTCGAGCGGTTCTCCATGCCCTCGCCCCGTCCTCCGAGCGCGGCGGTGGACGAGACCGCGGAGGATCTCGCGCGAGAACGGGCTTTGGTCGAACGCATAGGCGCGAGCGCAGAGACCGATGGGTTCGTTCCATTCGACCGGTTCATGGATTGGGCTCTATACGCCGAAGGGATCGGGTACTACACCGGCCCTACGAACCCGCTCGGTCGATCGGGAGATTTCTACACCGCTCCGCACGTCCATCCTCTGTTCGGTCGAGCATTGGCCCGGCGCGTGCAGCAGGTGCGCGATCGGTTCGTGGCGGACGCGCCCTTCCGCGTCGTGGAGCTGGGCCCCGGGGATGGTACCCTCTCCGCTGCGGTCGTGGAAGAGCTCGGTCGAGAACCCGATGCGGGGTCGCGCTACTCCTACGTCCTAGTCGAACGCTCCCCCTCGCTTCGGACGGCCTCGCTCGAACGCGCCCATGCGTTCGGGGCCTGCGCCGGGATCTCCGTTACGACCGAGGAAGGGCTCGGTTCCTCGGGTCCGTTCGTCGGAGTGGTGATCGCGCACGAGGTCCTCGACGCCCAGCCGGTGCGCCGCCTGGTCTACCGACGGGCGGGCTGGCAGGAGCTCGGCGTCCGGGCGGTCGGGGATCGCGTAGAGCCGGCGGAGTCGCGACCTTCCCGCCCCTTGCCTCCGAACCCTCCCGCTGCTCCGCAGGACGGGGAGATCTGGGAACATGCGGCGGGCACTACGACCTGCGTGCGCGCCATCTCCGACCATCTGGCGAGCGGGGTCGCGATCGTGATTGATTACGGCATGGACGCCGCGGAGCTCCGAAGCGCACATCCGACGGGAACTCTCGCCGGGGTCCGACGCCATCAGCCCGTGGAGGAGCCGTGGACGCATCCCGGGCGCGTCGACCTGAGCACCTTCGTCGACTTCACCCGCGTGCGCGCCGACGCCACCCGGTTCGGCCTCTACGAGCTCGCCTACTCTTCCCAGGCGGAGGCGCTCGGCCGGTGGGGGTTCGACGAGCTCCTTCGGGAGGCGCTACGGGCGGCCCCGTCGGCCGAGGCCCGGGTCCGGACCCAGCTTGCGGCCAAGAGCCTACTGTTCGGGTTCGAACGGTTCCGGGTGCTCGAGCTCGCGCCCGCCGGGGGCGTCGTACCGCCTATCACGTAACGGTCTTTGCGGGCCCCGCGGTGACCCGTTCCGCGATCTGCGCATCGATCAGGAGCTGGGCGGTGTCGCCCGGAAGGGACAGAACATCCTCCCTCCGAAGCTCGATGGTCTCCGATCCGACGGTGATCGGGCGACCGTCCTTGACGATCCGCACATAGACCAGTGGGGCTGCGACTCCCGGGGTCTTCCGGGTCGGCGGGATTGGCGGCGATCCGGGGGTCCCTGTCGCGCGCGGTTCGGGCTCCGGTGGCGCAGAAGTAGGTACCGATTCCACTTTGTCGGCTGGATGGGTCGGCGTCAGGTACGGGGCGACCGCGTGTCGATGGGAGGCGAGCGTCGATACGAGGCGGTCCAACAGTTCTCTCTCCTCCGGGAGCGTGTTCGGGACCTCCCGAGGTCCCCCTACGCTCGCGTGCAGGGCGGTCCCGACCAGCTTTGCCATCCGTCCCTCCACGATGTCCCGGGAGAGGCTGCTGGCCCTCTGGTAGGTCTGCCGTGCGAGCTCGCCCTTACGATCCGAGGGGTTCTCCCGCAGCTCGGCTTCGTAGGAGCGACGCAGCTCGGCGAGATAGCTCGCCGTCTGGCTGTAGAAGTTGTGGGGAAGCTTTGCGAGCCCGCCGCGGGAGGCGTTCTCGTTCCTTCGCCACTCTAGAAGTTGGCCGTACTGGTCGGGCATCGCGGTGGGAACGGTCCGATGGGGACCCGAGGCTATAGGAGTTGCGGCGAGTATGGGCCGAGCGAACGATGCGCGGGGGGGAGGACGCCGACCCGGCCTTCGACGAATTCCTGGAGCTGTGGCGTCGGCTCTGGCGCGCGAACCGCGACGACGCCGCGGTAATCCTGGTCGAAGGCGAGCGCGATCGCCGATCCCTGACCCGTCTCGGCCTGGAAGGAGAGATCGCGCTCGTGCACCGCGGAAAGTCCCTCGCCGAGACCGCGCAGGCGCTCGTGCAGCGCCACCGGGCGGTCATCCTGCTCACGGACTGGGACAGAGAGGGAGGGAACCTCGCCCGACGGCTCCGCGCTCTACTCCAGGTCGGGGGGGTCGCGCTCGATCTCGAGTACCGGCGCCGTCTCGCCCGCATCCTTCGCGGAGAGGTGGTCCACGTGGAGGGACTCTACGGATGGGCCCAGCGCATGGCCGAACGCCGGGGCGCCACGATCACGGAGACGCTGGAGCGCCTGCAGGCCGACGGCCCCTAAGGGATGACCTTGGTCTGGGTCCGGCGCGTGTCCCGGCGGTTGCGCGTGCGCGAGGGACGCATCCGTTCGGCACCCTTGCCTTTCCAGCGGAGCCCACGGGTCTCGCGACCGGCGCTCGTTAGACCGCGATAGACCCGACCCTTCTGCGTGGGGGCCGCCATCCACTCGGTCTTCGGGTCCGCGATGATCGACGGGTGGCTGACGTCGACGAGGATGACCTCGAAGAACTTCTCCTTGCCGTCCTCTCCCACCCAGTACGAGTTCAGAACCTCGAGATTCGGATAGTGCTTCTGCGCGCGCTCCTCGGCGATGCGCTTCAGGCTCTTGGCGAGGGTCATTCGATTGATACCCTTGCGCTTCGGGCGACGCCCGGCGATGATCGCCCGGTGCCGCTGGCCCCCTCGGCGAACGCGCACGCGAACGACGATGAATCCCTCTTTGGCACGATAGCCGACGGCGCGGGCCCGGTCCAGTCGGACCGGGTGCTCGACGCGGGTGACGGTGTTTTCCCGTCGCCAGGTCAATAGCCGCTCGTGGCGGAGGGCGGCCCCTTCGTCCCCGAGGGTGGCCCGGAACGACCGGCCCATGCGGCTGTACGCGGACTCCGCCATGCTGGAAACGCGCGGCCCACCCGCGCCCCGACTATAAAGCCTCCCCCGCTCTCACCGCCGGGGCGGGGGAGTCGGGGTCCGTGCCGCGCCCCGTACGTATGACCCGTTGCTGCCATCCGGCCCCAGCGCGGAGCCCGGCGGCTAGCGCGATACCCTCCTGCGGGCCCAGCCTTCGGCTGGCCTCTCTTCGTTCGCGTTCCGAACTTTCAAATAACCCTACCCGGATAGGCGTGGGAGCACGAGGACCCGTGGGCGCAACAGCGCTGACAGAATGGTCTCCCGAACATCGCCGCGCCGGACTCGGCTCGCGCTCTGGAGTGTTGCATGAGGGCTTGTAGTAAGTGCGGTCGGGCCAACGAGGATTCTGCCAGCTTCTGCCACGGGTGCGGTGCTCCGCTCGCTATGGCAGGGGCCCCGGCGTACGCCCCCCCTGTTTCATCCGCCCCTCCTTCGCCGCCGAGCCCATACTCTCCCGGGCCCCCGCCGGCCTACGTACCTCCGCCGGCTGCTCCCTATCCGCCCCCGCCCGGAAGCGCCTCCGTTCCACCCTACTCGCCCCCTCCCTCGCCGTACGTGACCGCGGACCTCTCTCGACCGTCCGCCCGACGACCTCCCGGCTACCGACACCGCAGGAGAACGACCGCGGCGGTGCTCCTTGCGCTGGGGTTCATTCTATCGGCGATCGCTCTCGGCACCGGGTGGTGGTCGGTGAGTGGAGGGGGCGTTAACATCTACTATACCCCCGGCAACTCGTTCTCCTGCAGCGGCGCCGGTTGTCCCACCACCCTCACCTACTCGGTGATCAGCAGCCAGATGGCGAACCTGTACTCCGCGATCGATTACATGATCATCGTCGTGGTCATCCTCGCCATCATCGCTACCGCCTTCGCATTCCTCGGGGCCTACGGTGTGACCTTTGGCCGAGGTCAACTGAGCCTGATCGTACTCCTCTCCGTCGTAGCCGGGGTGCTGAGCGTGGCACCGGTCATCTACGCCGCCCTCGGACAGCCTGCGGCGTTTCAGGCCGCCAACGGCGGTTGCAACGGCCCATCGTACTGTACCTCGTTCTTCTACGGTTCGTACGGCACCGGAGCCAGCACCTTCAGCTACGGCCCGTTCGTTGGATGGTACGCTGCTCTCGTGGGCTTCGTCTTCTTGATCGCGGGAGGCGCGCTATATTCACGGACCAGAACGGAACCGTTCACGATGGACGAACTGGCGGCCTCGGCCCAGTTGCCTGTTCCGGGCATGGTCCCTGGAGCACCCGGTGGAGCTTCTCCTTGGGCGCAACCTCCCGCTCCCGCATGGCCGCCCCCTCCCCCCACCCCGCAGCCCGGCTGGCCTCCGGTGCAGCAGGGCTCGGCCCCACCGATCACGTGCCCCCGTTGCGGGATGACGAACGCAAGCACCGCGACCAGTTGCTGGCGTTGCCAGTCCCCGTTGCGCTAAGTACCTATCCGAAAACCCCGGAAGGTTCGCGGAGTTCACGCCGCCTTCGTTCATCGGCTCGACCGTAGGGCCCGGGTTCTCGCGAGCCTCCCCGTCTGGCGAGAGTTCCCCCTGTGGAAGGGCGCCCGGGAACCAGCTGCGGCGGACGTGCGCCATTGGGCGACCCCAGCGTCGGGGCCCCTCTGCCCTCGTCGAATCGAAGTTCAAACCTCACGCCCGCGGCTGACCGCACTCCGCGCAGAAGCGGTGGGTCGGTTGCAGCGGTCGCCCGCACGAGGTGCAGAACGATCCTCTCGCGGGGTCCGCCGCAACCACCGGCGGCGTCCAGGGCGCGGAGGGAGGGGGCGGTGGCGGCCAGGCGCCCGGCGGAGGGGAAGCGTAGGGAGGAGGTGGCGGCGCAGGAGCGTACGATACGGGAGGGGCCGCCGGAGGAGCCCCGCCGGGTCCCGGTGGGGCTCCGTAGGAATAGGGTGGCCCGAGCGGGGGAACGCCGGGCGCTGCAGCGCGACGGTTTCGCGCGGCCCGTGACCTCGAGATTAGTGCGGCCGCGATCACCCCCACCACCACGACGGCCGCTAGGCCGCCCACGACGATGTATCCGGTAGACCCGGAAAATCCGAGGAACCCCGAGCCGCCGGCCGTCCCTCCACCTCCCGAGGCAGTGAATGCGATCGAGACACTCACCGAGGCGCCGGAGACGGACACCGTCCCGGACACGGGAGATGCGGTGAACCCAGACACCGCCCCCACGGTGTAGTTGTAGGCCCCGTTCGCTTCGGCGAACGTGATCACCGAACTCGTGGAGCTCGCCGTCCCTCCGTTCAACGTCACCGACCACGAGGTTCCCTGCGAGAGCCCGGTTTCGGAGAAGATCACCGCGTACGATCCGGGGCCGGTCGCGGTGAAGGTGACCGAGATGCTCACACCGGCCCCGGAGACGGAGAACCTCCCGGACGAGGGGGACGGGGTGAACCCGGACACCACCCCCACGCTGTAGTTGTAGGCGCCGTTCGGTTCGGCGAACGTGATCACCGAACTCGTGGAGCTCGCCGTCCCTCCGTTCAACGTCACCGACCAGGAAGTTCCAAGCAACAGACCGCTTTCGGTGAACGTCACCGAGTACGTCCCGGGAGCGCTGGCCGTGAACACGATCGCTTCTGTCACATTGGCCCCGTTCACCGTGACGAGGCCGTTCGCCGGGTTCGCCGCGTAGCCGGCGGGAGGCCCGACCCCGAACGAGTAGGTTCCATCCTTCGCTCCGGTGAACTGGATGTAGGTGCCGGTCGTGCTGCCGAAGTATCCTGCGAAGGTCACGTTCCATACGGTGCCCGCGGGCAGGCCGCTCTCGACAAACTCCACCGTGTAGGTCGTGGTCGCGTTCCCTCCCACCGTGATCTGTGTGTAGCCCGCCGGGAGGGCGAGCGGCGGGAGAACGTAGCGATGCCCTCCGCTGACCACCGTGATGCTGTAGGTGTACGGGATGATCGTGCCGTTCCACTCATTCCCGTCGAACGTCCCGACCGCCGGGCCGCTGTACGAGGAGGAGTTCAGGTAGACCGTACCGCCATTCAGCGTCGGTCCGCTGATGTTCAATTGCACGACCTGACGAATGTCGTACAGCTGCCCGAGGGCGCCGGGGCCGTAGCTCTGGGCCCCGATGGGGATGGCGCCTTGGGAAGCTGGGGTGCCCACGACCCCGCTGATCGTCTCCGCCGTGTCGCTGCCGAAGTTGAACTCGTTGTCCGGCACTTGGAAGTTGTGCCCGTTGAGGTACTCGATCGCCGCGTAGGTCTGAAGGGAGGTAGCGGCCATCGTCGAGGCACCGCCTCCGGGACCTGCTACGACGAGCTCGGCATCGAAGAATTGACCGTTCGGGGCGTAGAGGTTCCCATCGACGAGATAGAGGGGCCCGTACTGAAGGGGGGCCGTCGCGAAGAGGAAACGTGCGGTGTCGTACGCCACCGGGTTCCCGTTGTTGATGGCATCTCCGAACGTGACGGATGGCACGCCGTTCGTGATCCCCACCTGCATGAGGAAGTAGATGGGATCCGCCGCGGAGAGCGTGGTGTAGTTCGTGCTGTCCAAGTAGTAGTACCACCCCTGACCGTTGGACGTGAAACTGACCTGGCCGTGGCCCTGGATCGTGCTGTTGTACATGCTCGAACCGGCGGCGCTCGCGTTCCACACATTGTCGATGAATTCGATCGTCTTGGCCTGCGTGTCGACGAGGGCAACGTCCTGCGTCCAGTAGACGTAATTCGTTCCCCCCTCCTGGAAGGTCATGACCGCGTTGAGTTGGATCCCGGCCGTATAGGCCCCGCTTCCGAGGCTCGCGTTGTAGGTCCCGAAGTCGGTCGGGGTGTACTCCCCGATCCATGTGGTGGTCGTATAGGAGTACGGATTGCCGTATTCGTCGACCCCATAGTCCGTAACGCCCATCGGCGCCGGCTCGCTGGAGTAGGCCCCATAGGGGTAGACGGAGTCATTGGCGGTGAGGGACGGCATCCGGGCGGGGATCTTGGGAGGAGCGACGGGATAGGGAGGGGCCTTGGAAGGAATTCCACTTCCGGCCGGCGGAGCGAGCGCGGCCGTCGGATGGACGCTTCCCGGCGCTCCCCCCATCGTGCGCCAGTTCGCCCAGGACGGAGGCGTCCCTGCCAGGGCCATAGAAACCGCGGGGCCTGATGGAACGGTCTTCTTCATCGAGTCCGGGTCGGCGTGCGGCAGCGCGCCCGGGGGCGCGCCGAGGGAGTAGGTCGATCCAAGGTTCGAAAGAAGGAGCGCGATGAAGAGAGCGCACCCGAGGACCGCCCACCCCGACCGGAGCCTCGGAAGCGCGCTCGGCGGCCCACGCCGGCGGCCGGCTGACGTATCCCTCGGAGAGAGGCTGCGCTGGCCCGCCCGCGGTCGATCTCCCGACACGGTCATCGTCCTCGCGACCCCCGACGACGTCCGATGGACCGGGCGGGCGACTGAGGCACTGCGCTACTCGCCGGCAGCGAGATGGACAATCCGAGCCCGCTCTGCAGCGGTCGCCGCGGGAGATTTCGGCGATCATCGCTGGGGAATCTCGCGAGTGCCCACGAACGCACCCGCGGTAGTTCATCGGAGTCGACCGGGGCCGGTCGGTGACCAGGGTAGCCCGATTCCCGGGCCGACGAAGCGTCGCTTCGCGAGTCGCCCACGCTCCGGGCATATGGTGAATGAGGTACTTATTCCCGGTGTTCGTGATCCGCAGGGTCGGACGCTCCGCGCTCGGCCAGCAGTCGTAGATCGTCCGCCCATCGTCTTCGAGAGTTGGACTCCAGAGGACTACATCTGCCAGTCCCAACGCGGTGCCCGAGCGACCGGGCCGGAAGAGGGTCCAGCTCCGGGTAGGAGGAAGCGATCGCTACTCGCCTCACTCCCGAGAGCCGGGCCCCGGGAGGCGCCCGGTCCCGTCAGTGGAGCGTCAGCACCACGTACAGGCTCTGGTCGACCACGCTCAGAGTGCCCGTCGCCGGCGTCACCGAGGGTCCGCCTGGAAGGCCGGTTGCGGTGAAGGTGTACGTCCCGGGAACCTCGTAGAACACCAGGAAGTAGCTCGTAGTGGTCTGCGTGACCCCGTTCATCGTCACCGACCACGCCCCGCCGAAGCCGGGTCCGTAGGCGGCGAAGACGACCGCATACGCGATGAGCGGATACGGCAGGTAGTCGCCTCCGGTCGCGATGTAGCCGAACTCATCGTACGGCAGGGCGGTTCCCGGCGCGTAATCCGCCCAGAAGTTGCCCCCTTGCCACGCGGATCCGATGATGCTGCCCGTCAGCCAGTACCCGTTGAAGATCGAGACGATGAACGCGGGCTCGATCTGCGTCAGGTTCCAGTTCTCCGCGTTGAGCTGCGGCGATCCGAAGAACATGTTGACGTTGGGCGCGAAGGCGGTGATCGATGTGCCGACCCAGTTGTTGTAGATCCAATCCCCGCTCTCGAACGCCCAGATCGCGACCGGGGGTCCGTTGACGGCGCCGTTGCCGGGGAACATCGTGGGAGCAAGGGCGGTGCTGTTCAGGAAGATGTTGCCCCACACGACGTTGTCCGTCGGGGCCGCGGGGTTCACGCCCGCCAGGAGCAGCGAACTTCCTTGGCTTACGAAGACGCTGTCGCCCACGAGGTCGTTCGTCCCGCCCCAGATGACCACATTAGCGAGAGGCAGCAGGCCGAGCGGGCCGTAGTCCTGGAAGAAGAACCAACCGCTGATCCCTTGCGCTCCCCAGATCGAGACGTGCGACGAATCCACGATCTGGAACTGGAGGTTGTTCGTCGACGGAAGCCCGAAGAACGCCAGGGCCCCATCGTAGCCCGACTGGTACGTCACGTTCAGGAGCGAGGGGTTGTTGAAGCTCACGTACGCCGTCGTATCAGCGATGATGACCCCGGGGAAGACCGGGTACAGGTAATCGTTGAACTGCCCGAAGACGGAGTCCAGCCCACCTAGGGCGGGGTTGTTCTCGATGATGTACGGAACCGTCGCGGTTCCAGCTCCACCGGAGGAGATCGCAGCGAGTTGCGCGTTGTTCCATGCGTCCAGGGGTGTGTAGACCCCGATGGCGATGTTGCGTTGCAGGGCGAAACTGAGGCTCGCCAAACCCCCGCTCCCGACCGAGGTCGTGACCTGGATCGGGTTGTAATCGCTCATCATCACGTCGATCGTGTACGTCCCCGGAGCGAGCACATAGCTGAAGGTACTCGCGGTCTGGGTCGGCGCCCAGGAGGCGAGGTTCGGATCGAAACTCGACCCGGGCGTGAAGAAGACGAAGGCATTCGATGGAGAGATCGGTCCGGAGAACGTGCCTTGTCCTATATTCCCGCCGGGGGTGGAACCCCACAGTGGTTGGGGGATCGACGGGCCCGTGTTGAGCTGCACCGTGCCGGGCGATGTGTAGCTCACGGCGATCCCTTCGGAGGTCTCACCGGTCTCGGAGCCAAGGTTCCAGGCCGACAGCGGGTTCGCGTAGCTTGAGGTCGTGCTGTCCCAGTACTTCAGGCTCTCCGAGCCGCTGATCCCGTAGACGGATGTCGTCGTTCCACCACCGGGGCCACCGAGCATGATCTCGGCGTCCCACGGGATGAAGCCGGTTGGGTTGACCTGAGAGCCGTCGACCAGATACGGGGCCGCCGGCACCTGACCGATCGGCGTCTGAGAGGCGAAGAGGACGGTATCGTAGACCCCGGAGGCCTGGCTCTTTCCGGTGGTGGGGTCGATGACGTTGTAACCGAACTTCACGGTCGAGTAGCCGAACCCGGTGGAGGCAAGGTTCGTCGTGCTGGAGTTCAGGTAGAGCTGCACGGTGACGGGGAAGGTGATCGGGAAGGACGGGCCGATATCGTAGTAGTAGGCCGGGTACACGGGAGTGCCGTTGTAGGAGTAGAGCGTGCCGGCCGTCAGTGAAACGGCAGGGGAGGAGAAGTTCCAGATGTTGTCCAGGAAGGTGATCATCCCGGGACTGGGGTAGTTGAAGTAGAGCACGTTCTGGTTCCAGAAACTGTAGGTGCTCGTGGTCCCGACGGTCGTTCCGTTCGTCACCGCGTTGAGCTGTACCCCGAACGTGTTCTGGCTGCCGTTGGTCGAGATGGCACCATCGTTGGTCAGGAGGAAGGTGTTGACGCTGTTGAGCGTGATCGAGCCTTCCCAGCTTTGCGTCTGCATGGAGTAGGCTGTGGGGGTTCCCGTCGTGTTGAGGACGCCATACGTACCGATCCCCATCGGTGCCGGGGCTTGCGTGCTGAGGGGCTGCACGACACCGTTAGAAACTGTGGAATGTCCGAGGAGGTTGGGCAGAGAGACCGCTTCCATCGGGATGTGGTCCGCCTTGGTCTGAGCGAGGATGTGCTGTACCATCGCCGAGCGCGCCGAACTCCCGGCCGACGAGGCCGCCGATGTGGCGGTGTGGGTTGAGGGCGCAGCCGCGCTCGCCGGACTGGCTGCCGGATGGGCATTCCCGACCACCGCAAGGCCGAAGGCCGAGATCGTCACTGCCACGACCAAAATCGTCAGAACAACTTGACGCACCGACATATCGCTCTCCCCACGCCTCCCCTATTAAAGCCCTTTCGGACGGGGAGATTCGTTGTGGAGTACGAGGTGCGGGGCCGCCCTTTGTGGACTGGGCGGTCCACGAGTGCGGGTCTCGGGGGGGAGCTCCGGTCCGTCACCCAATCGGGACCTACCACCCGGTGCCGTTCCCGTTCCCTCGTTCGACAGGCTATATATCCTGATAGTCTATATCGAAGTGCGTGCCGAGTGCAACGGGCCTCTCGATTCCAGCCTCCTTCCTGCGGTTCCGCGAACGGTTCGGTGACGAGCCGTTCTCTGTGTCGGACGCTGCCCAGGTCCTCCGAGCGAGGCCGTACCTCGAGCTCTCGCGGCTCGCCCGGCTCGGGTGGCTCTTCCGGATCGGAAGGGGTCGGTACGCCACGGTGGACCCTCTCGTTCGCCTTACGGCGGGGGTAGAAACGAATCTCCGTCCGTTCCGGTCGAAGTGCTTCTACCCGATCCTCTATCGCTCGGCGGGTGAGATCCTTCGCTTGTACTCGGGTCGTCTGCGCGCGATCGCGCTCTTCGGTTCGTGCGCCCGCGGAACCTCGGGGCCGGAAAGCGACCTGGACCTCCTCGTCCTCCTGACGGAACGGCCGATATCGGTCTACGAGGACGCGAGGGAGCGGGGCCGGCTAGACGGGTCCGCGGCTCCGCTTCTCGTGGACGAATTCGACCGGACGAAACACTACCATCGGGCCCAGGTCCTCGTCGCGACGGAGGAGGACTTCGCTCGACCGGCCCCGGTCCTCTTCGACCTTCCCCAGGAGGCCCGGATCCTGTACGACCCCGATGGGTCGCTCCGCTCGGCACTTCGCCGACTCTCTCGCCTTCTCCGCGAGAAGGGAGCCCGGCGGATTGCCCGTGCTGGCGAAGCACCGTACTGGAAGCTAGGAACGATCCTCGAGGCGACGGCTTGAATCTGAATGCCGCCCGTGGGCTCATCGAACGAGCCAGCGAATCGCTCGACGGAGCCGAATACGCCCTCCGCCGAGGACACTTTGCGAACGCAACGAGCGAGGCTCAGCGGACGGTCGAACTCTCCATAAAGGCCGCCCTCTACGCGGTCCGGGTCGAACCGCCCAGGGGACACGATATCCACGACTGGCTCCTTCGGCATCGCGATGCCTTTCCGCCGGCCGTACGGAGCGAGGTCGGCGAGTGGGCGATGGCGATGAGCGAACTCGCTCGACTTCGCGAGGCAGCGGCGTACGGAGAACCCCGCGCTGGACGCACGCCCGGCGCCATATTCTTCGATAAGCGCGAGACGGGGCGGCTTGTCGGGAGGGCTCGTTCGATTCACGAGTCGGTCTCGGGCTTCCTCGGCGCTCTTCGGTAGGTTGCGGCTAAAGTCCGGGACCCGGGCGACTTCGATCTATGACCCTGAGCAGGGGGCCCCGACTTGCTGGGGGAGGATCTCACCCGCTTCCAGGACGGCGCCGGAGCGCCCAGATCGCCACGAGCGCCAGCCCTACGATCACTGCGGCGAGAATGTAGTAACCGGTATTGCCGGAGAACCCTAGGAACCTGCTCGGGGTGGCCGACGATGGGTTCGCTACGACGTTCGAGCCCTGCACGGCAACGGTCCCCTGGCTCGCAAGAGACGGGTTTCCGGGGACCACGATCGAGTAGGAGTACGTCCCATTCGGCGCTCGGATGGTCAGCGAACCCGTCGAGGCGGTGCGAACGATGCTCGGGCCCGTCGTCGAGTTCAGGTAGACGGTCCAGGAGCCACCCGCCGGCATTCCCGAAGGACGGTTGAAGGTGATCTCGAACGTGCCCACAAACGCGATCGACGCTCCGACAGCCGCCCCCGCCACCCTCACGGTGCCGCCCGGGCTCGTTGCGTTGTACATCGCGCCGGTCGCCGCCGTGTAGGCGAATGTGCCGTTCGGCTCGGCGAGAGTGACAACGTCAGTCGTCGAGCCATAGGAGGGGCCACTCGTGACGTTCACGTACCACAGGGTTCCGGAAGGCAGGCCGAACTCGGTGAAGGTCACCGCATAAGTGAACTCGCTGAACGCGAGGGCCGCGTAGCTCACCGCCGACCCATTCACCGTGACCGATCCGGCGTAGGGCATGCTCGGCTGATGCCACCCGGGGACGCCTCCGATCGAGTAGGAGTACGTACCGTTCGGCTCGGTGAACGCGAGGGAGGACGTCGTCGAGGTGACCGTCGCTCCGTTCAACGTCACGGACCAGGAGGTCCCCGAGGGGAGCCCCGTCTGCGAGAAGGTCACCGAGTACGTCAACTGGGTGAACTCCAGCGCCGGTTCGGTCACGGCCCCTCCGGCCACCGTCACGGAACCCGCGTACGGAAGCGTCGCTTGGTGCCAGCCCGAAACGTCCCCGATGGAATACGACACTGTCCCGTTGGGCTCGGCGAACGTGAGGGTGGTGGCCGTAGACGCCTCCGTTACCCCGTTCAATGTCACCGACCAGGAGATCCCCGACGTCAGCCCGGCCTCCAGGAAGGTGACCGCGTACGTCGCGGGCCCGAAGGCGAGCGTCGGCTCGGTCACGACCGTTCCGTCCACGGTCACCGATCCGGTGTAGGGAAGGGCGGACTGGTGCCACCCGGGGACATCTGCGATGGAGTACGGGATGGTTCCGTTCGGCTCGGTGAAGGTGAGGGTCGAGGTCGTGGACGCTTGCGTCGCCCCGTTCAACGTCACCGACCAGGACGTACCCGACGGGAGGCCCGTCTCCGTGAACACGACGGAGTACTCCACGATGGTGAACTGCACGCTCACCGAAACCGGCGCCCCATTCACGGTCACCTGCCCGTGGTACTGGGTCGAGTACCCTGGAATGGCCGTGATGGAGTAGGAGTACTGGCCGTTCGGTTCGTTGAAGGTGATCGAGCTCGTCACCGAGCTTTCGAGACTACCGCCGAGGGTCACCGACCATGAGGCTCCCGACGGTAGACCCGTCTCGGTGAGTGTCACCGCGTACGTCGACTCGGCGGAGAACGTGATCGGTTGGCTATAGTCTCCTCCGCTCACGCTTATACTGCCCGCGGACGGGCTCGCCGTATATCCTGGGACCGCGCCCACGGTATAGGGGTAGCTTCCGTTCGTGAGCCCCCCGAACACGATGGTGGTCGCCGTCGCGCTTTCGGTGGCCCCGTTCAACGTCACCGACCAGGAGGTCCCCGACGGGAGCCCCGTCTCCGTGAAGCTCACGGAGTACGTCGCGCCGGTCGGGGGCTGGTAGGAGAGGACCCCCTGGGTCGTGCTGGCGGACAGGATGCCGAGGCTCCAGTTCTGCCCGGACTGCTGCGTCCACGCGAGGTTCGCCGCGGCCTCTCCGGTCTGGTCCACGTTCCCCCCGAACGACTTCGTCGCCGCTGGAATGAACTTCGAGCTACCGTAGGGAAGCACCCGGGCCGTGAGGTTCCCCGACGTGGGGTGCGCGAACACCCCGGTCGCCAACGACGGTCCCCCCACGAGTCCGAACTGCGGCGATAGGCCGCCGGGCACCTGGTTGTTCGGGTACGGACCGTTGGTATAGTTCACTCCCTGCCACGAGTAATTGTACCCGAGGCTCCCGATGATGTAGGCCGCGCCGGGAACAGGCAGCGTCACCGTGTTCGCCCCCACGGAGAACGTGACATACTGGGCATTGAACCCGGCCGGCGATTGGAGAACGGTCTTCACGTCGAAGTTCGAGGGGAGGGAGACGTACTGTCCCGACGGGAAGTTGTATTCGTAGATCGTATCGCTGGGGTAGAGCCCGTAGAACGGGTAGACGACCCAGCCGGAATCGGTCATCGCCCAGCCGCGGGACGTGTTCGTGATGTAGATCACGTTCTGGATCCAGTATATCGGAGCGCCGAGGCTGTTCGCGAGAAAGAAGTTCTGCTGGATCGACGCGTTGAACTGGGTGTTGACCCCGCCGCCCGAGAAGTAGGACGTGACCCCGAGGTTGCTCAGGCTGAGGTAGTCCTCGACTCCGGAGAGCCGGCCGTACACACCGGCGGACGGGACGCTCAGGAAGTACATCGTGTAATTGTACGCGTCGAGCGAGCCCCAGCCGGTAACGAGGTCGTAGCCGGCCAGGGCTTTGTAGACATAGTTCGCGCCGGTCGTGACGTCGAGAAGTGGCAGCGTCGGGAGGGGTGAAACATAGCTTCCGGTTACGTCGTATCCCGTCGTCGCGGTCGAGGTGAGCGGGGCGAACTCCATGTTTGCGAGTGCGTACAGCTGTGGATTGAGGAAGCCGAGCGCGGCATTCCCGTGGGCCGCGAGAACGTGATCGATCTCGGCGACGAGTCCCGCGGTCAGGGGGGAGGCGATGCTGGTCCCCCACGACGCATCGAACCGTCCACCATGTGTCGCATTCCAGGCTTGGTATTGGTAGCCATCGAGATTGATGGTAATCAGGGTGTTGTTGGCGATTGCCGCAATGTCCGGAACGCCGCGACCCGCCCCGCCGATCACGGCGTTGGCCGAAGTGGCCAATTGCCATGAGGGCTCGGGAAAGACCGTCGATATCCCGCCCGTGCTCCCGGCGGGTCCTCCATCGGTCGTGTCCGCCGCGCTGATGTTCCACGCCACTTGGCTCGCGAGCTGGAGGCTCGGATTCAACGTGACGGTCGTTCCGCCCACGGCCGTTACACCGAAGGTATTGTACGCCATCGACGAGGGGAACTCTACGGTGGTCCCCGACCATTTGGAGCTCGCGGGGTTGTCCGCCGCGTCTCCGCTCGATGCGAGCACCGAGATGCCCCGGGCTTGCGCCTCCTCCAGGTACCCCATCCACGTCGTGTCGTTCGTGTCGGACCCGCCCCAGGAGTTCGTGATCACGTTGACGTTGGCGAGACCCGGTGTATGGGTCGGGTTGAGGATGTAACTGAACGCGGCGTCGAGGTTGGCGAATGAGGCCGTGGGTCCATAGACATTGTAGATGGAGGCGCCGGGCGCGGTGCTCCCGACCATTTCGAGGTCGAGCGTGTTCTCCACGTTCGCCCCGGTAGCATCGTAGCTCGCGCTCGCTCCCGGCGGGAGCGCACCGTACAGCGGAACTCCATTGACGCTCGCGTGAGGCTGCGCTGCCGGCAGCGTCTCGTTGAAGAAATCGGAGATGTCCGAGGGGACGTACGGGCCGACGGCGGCTCCGGAGGCATCGGTCCCGGCCCACAGGATCGTCGCAACGACCGCGTTCGTGGGGTAGCCGGAATCCTGGAAGAGCGAGAGTTCATCGTAAGCCACCTGGAAGTCCGGGGCGTACTCGTATTGGACTCCGTTGACCGTGGCCGGCTGGAGGTAGACAGCCGTGGAGACCCGGGGAGCCGCATGGGTCCCCGCCGCGCTCCGGACCACGGCGGAGGAGGAGTCGGTGTGGATGAGGAGGGAGGAATACGTGCTGAGACCCTCGACGCTCGAAATGGCGGAAGCGAGCTCGCTCGGAAGCTCCGGAACCCCCGTCGGGGCGACGTAGGTCTGGCCACGGAGTGCGAACTGTTCAACGCTCGTGTGGAAGATCTCCTGGATCTGAGCCGGGGTGGCCATGAAGGTGAGGGTCAGCCGATCGGCGGACGTCCGCAGACTCCCCACGCCGAACGACTGGAAGTAGGCGTCCGCCGCCGCGTACGCCGTCGCATTCCCACCGTACATGGCGTCGAACGCGGAGGCGGTCAGGTACCGGTGATAGAGGGAGGAGGTCGGGTCCGAAAGAGAGCGGAGGAACTGGGCCAGATGCGGCGAGTGCTGGATGGGAAACGACACGACGATGAGGAGCGAGGAAACCGACGGAGGTCCAATCGCGATCGCGCCCGAGAGGCCCAGCCCGGGCTCGGGGTCTCGGACGGAGGAGAGCGGCGACGAGCGCAACGCGTCAACGCTCCACGCAGCGGCCCCAACGGAAGTAGACGACGTAGTACTCGGGAGGTGCGACTGGGGCAGGCCCGCAGGGCCGGCGACCACGAGGATGGTGCTCGCGATCAGCAGTAGGGTCAGCGCGACCGCTCCGGTGGGGCCAGATAGCTTCAACCTGTTCACAGTCCGAACAGCAATCAACGGCATCTCCCCCTCGACCGGCGGTCGGTCTGTGCCGGCGGTGGGTCCTATGCCTGGCTCGATATGAACCCTCCCCCCGGGCTAGAGAGGGGCCCGTTCCCGTTGGGGCGCATCGGGGTGGAGGCCCGCGCGGCGGTACCTGCCTGCCCAGGGGGCCGGATAGGTGACGGACCTCTCTCTGAGTCGCAACCGCAAGGGGCCCCTCGGCCCTGGTCCCCGTCCTTGACCAACGGGCGAGCTACGACTTCCCGGCTCACCCGGACCTTGAGAAAATGCACCCTCGGGATTGACCGCCTATCGGCGAAATGGTCGGCCGGTGTCCGTGACCGGAGCCGATTCGATGACCGGAACGGAACGCGGTGAGTTCCGCGGGTCCGATGGAAGACGCCCGAACGGACGGGATCTCGCTCGGGCCATGGGCCCGGAGATGCTCACCGAAGGGAAGCCTGCCACGGAAGGCGGCCAAGAGATCGGAGGCCGCCCCACGGCGTCGGGAGCGTTCTACGACGAGCCAGGGGGCCGTGGGGAACCATCGCTCCCCAGACCCCAAATACTGCCGTTCGCTCTGTGAATGGTGCCCGACCTCGTCCTCCTTTCCCTTGCCGTAGCGGGGTTGGCGATCTCGGCGTTCGCTACCGTCCTGCTCCTTTCGGCCTTTCGGCTCGTGGGCCGGTTCTTCTCGATCACCGCCGTCTACCTGCTGTTCACGCTGACGTTCCTCGCGGCCATCCTCGGCTCCTTCTACGGGTGGGTGTATCTGTTCGCGGCCCTCTTCGAAGTCGCCGCGCTCTTTCTGGTGTTCTACCAGAACCTCCGGCGGGAGTTCCTATCGTCCGCGGCGGGGCTGACCGGCGTCGTGTTCGCCCCCGCCGAGGCGATCGCCTACGTGCTGGCGCTGTACTTTCTCGTCTACAGCTCGATCGTCATCGTCCGGGAGCGGCGGCGGGCGCCCGATTCCCGCTATGTCTTCGCGGCATTCCTGGTCCTCGTCGCCTCCGTCCTGTTCGCTATCCTGAGCATCATGGGGGTGGGTTCGTTCAGCGCAGCGCTCGCCTACGGTCTTCTGGACGTCGGCGTCGTCCTGTTCTTCCTGCCTCTGTTCCGCCTGCGCCATGCACTCACACCATGAGGAGCTACCGGACCGAGATCGCGATTCTGCTCGAGATCCTTCGGGCGATGGATGCCGGCGAGGTAACGCTAGCGCGGCTCTCCCATACGGTCAATGTACCGTATCGCCGGCTCGAGGAGTATGCCGATGAACTCTGTCGTCGCAAGCTGGCCGAAGAGGTGCCGGGCGATGAAGGCTCGGACCGGGCGACCCGTTTTCGCGTCACAGACGAGGGCCGGAAGTTCATGACCGAGGCCCGGCAGTTCGAGTGGTTCCTTCACTCGTACGGAATTCAACTGTGACATTCTCCCACGAACGAGTGGAGGCATCCTCTCCGACCTCTTCCTGCCCTACGTGGGGTCGAGCGCGCTTTCCGTCTCGTCAACCGCATCCGTCGCCCCCTCTGCATTGAAATCAGGATCGAGCTGCTGCAGATGCAGCTCCTCACCTCCTGGATGACTTGGATAAGTACGCCCACGAGGCCTACATCGCCGCGTTCAGGTAACGGTCCAGCTCGGGAGACCGCAGGGCAGGTGGGGAGGACTCTCTGGGGGGGGGTCGGCAAGCCTCTCGGGCGGGGAGCGGGTCTGGGGGTGGCTCTTGGAGGGGGCTCGAGGTCGAGACCCGAGTGAGCACACCCCCCTCAATGCAGATGGAAAGAGTCGGCGCACCAGACCGCCGCCCAAGCACTGCGGGAGCGAGGAACGCCACCCTGGCATACGCAGGTAGTCACGCAGAGCGCACCAGGGACTCCCACGATACGTGCACCGGGTTGGGAAGGGCCCGACACCAACGATCTGACTCGACGACACTTAACCCGGACTCGACTTCAAGAAGAAAAAGGGAAGAAGGAAAGGGTTGGGTGATGGCCCCCCGCGGGGACCCTCCTAGGGCGTCTTAGGTGCCTCGTACGCCTTCGGCGGTTCCGCCGGAGGGCGCCGCTGTCCGAGTCGGGTCAGGAGCACTGCCGCCAAGGCCAGCGTGATGATGACCAAGACGATCACCACGTAGAGCAGGACCATCGCCGTGTTCAGGTTCGAGGACGTCGCCGAGCTGTTCACACTCGCCTGGAGGGTTCCGAGGTTCGTCTGAATCGTGGCGATACCGTTGCTGATCGACGTCACATTGCCGGTCAGAGTCCCGAGGTCCGTCTGGATCGTAGCGACACCGTGGCTGATCGACGTTACCGTCGTCCCGATCGAGGCCAGCGAAGCCGACATCGTCCCGAGGGTCGAGGTGATCGTGGCGAGCGTGCCGGTCACGGACGTCAACTGGGCCCCGATCGCGGTGAGGCTCACCTGGATCTGACCAACATCGGTCGTCAGCGTCGCTACTCCGCTCGCGATCGACGCGACGTTCGCGTTCAGCGCGGTGAGCGTCGTGTCCACCTGACCGAGCGTGGTGTTCAGGATGATCACGTTGTTCGACACGGTCGTCACCGTCGCCCCGATCGCGGAGAGAGCTGCCGTCACGGTGCCGAGCGTGGTGGTGATGCTGACGATCCCGTTCTCGATGTTCGCGATCCCGGCAGCGTTGGCGCTGACGGTCGCGTTGATCGCCTTAAGGGTCGTCGTCATCGTCCCGAACGAGGTCGTGATCTCCGCCACCAAGCCGTTGATGGCTACCACCGACGCGTTCAGCTCCGCCAAGGGCACCTTCATCGCCGTCGTCACGCCCGCGCTCACCTCAGAAACGATCGTCGCGACCTGGCCCGGGGTGATCCCCGTGATCAGCGCACCGTTCCCCGAAACAAGCGTGGTCGGATAGGTGAGCGCAAAGAGCTGCGCGCTCCTGTAGCTGTTGACCACCTGGGTGCCCGCGTACGTGTAGGTGGCGATCGAACTGAGGGCGACCCCGGCGGTAGCCGATGGCCCCATCACCCCGATCGTGTACTCATACCCGCCCCTCGTTATGCCATTGAGCGCCACCGAGACGATCGAATAGCCCGTAGTGGCCGTGCTCACTGCAACGCCCGTCACACCCGTGAAGGTCCCGGGGAAGACGAAGGCTGTCGTGAGTGTGACGTACGTGACCACATTGACCACGGTCGTGATGCTGGGGGTGGCGGCCACCGGCGAGGTCACGCCCGAGAGGCTCGTGGTGGTCGTGGTGGTCGTAACCGGAGTGATGCTGTACGACACGAACCAGTAGTTGCCCGGCATCCCGTTCGGCATCACGAAGGTGACGCTGATGGTGGTAGCGGGTCCCACCAGTGGGGCGACGTCATAGCTCGCGAACGCGGAGCCGTTCAGGTAAGCCGTCACGATGTAGAACGATACACCCGCCACAACGAAAGGTGTCAGCGATACCGCGATCGACTGTCCCGGGAACGCGTAGGCGGGAGCCAATTGCGCGACCTCCACCGTGACAAAGAGCGTTGTGGACGTAGCCGTGCTGGACGCTGCTGCCACATCGAGGTAGTACGTCCCGGTCGTGAGCGAGGCCGGCAGAGATACCGACACGCCTGCTCCCAGGTCTCCGGCCCCGTCCGTGGTGAACGTGCTGATGAAGTCAGCCGGTGCGAACGTCGCGGACGCGGTGAGGTAGACGTTGTAGACCGTGTCCGGTAGGAGGGAGTTCGCGAAGATCCCCACGCTGCTTCCCGCGGGAGCCGACACACCGTTGTAGCCCAGGTAGTCCGTCGCCGGTGCGCCCCCGTTGTCAAGGAATGACGATACGTCGAGCGCGACCGCCGGGATCGTCTCATAGTACCAGCTCGCGCCGGTGATCGTCGCACCGGACGTCAGGCTGAACTGGACGAGATACGGAATCCCTCCGAGAGCTGCCGCGAGCGATACGAAGACCGCTTGGCCGCCGTTCGCGTCCGTGGTGGCAGCCGTCGTCCCGGACATCCCGTAGACGGTAATCGCGACCGAGGTCGTTGCGGGGAAGTTGTAGAGGTCGAACTCCATGCCGTACCCGATGTCGTTCCCCAAGCCCAGGTTGGGATAGCCCGTGAACGGATTCGCCGCGGTTCCCGAGCCACCGACGATAGTGCTCATAGCCGCGCTGAACACCACGGTTGCCCCGGTGGCGCCAGCCGTGCTGACGATGAACTCGTAGTCCGTAAAGAGAGCGGTCTTCGCCGAGCTCTCCAGGGCCAGCGTGTGCACGCCGTTCGTTACCAAAGCGGGGATCACGAATACAACGGTCGCACTGCCGGCGACGGGGTAGCTCGCCACGGGCGTGAAGGTGGTGTGGGTCGTCGAGAGCACGACCACCGTCCCGTCGATGTAGAACGAGAACGGCGCGGTAAACGGAGCCGTCTCGGGCGTGATCGGTGCGTCGCTGGGAACGAGCTTCGAGACGGACGCGGTAATCCTGTCTCCCGGTGCGCTGGAGAACACGCCTGAGCCGGTCCAGCTTACCACGGCGCCGCCGACCGCGTAGTATGTGGCAGTGTCCGCAGTCGGTGCGACGGTGATCGTCTTAGGCGTGCCGGTGGCAACCGAGGCATGGTACGAGAGCGGATACGTGATCGTCAGCACGCCGATGCCGTTCGTCTGGAACTGCGTCGGACTGATGACACTCCCGTTCGAGATTGTCACCAGGGGGATTCCGTAGTAGGAATAGTAGGCAAGAGCGTGGAGGAGCCCACTATCCGTGATGCCCTCGGCCGTATACGGGCCGACAGCGTTCACGGAAACCGTCACCATCGATCCAGCGGCCGCGTACTCGCCGTTCAGCAGCGAGCCACTCGAGTCCGTAATCGCGACCGTCAGCAGGACGGTGAAGGACGCCGAGGCGCTGTAGCCACCGCCCGCCGCGCTCACCAGGTAGACGCCACCCGGGACCATCGGCACGACCGTCGTCAGCTGTGCGAAGCCGTTTGCGTCCGTGCTCAGTGTGAAGATCGACGAGTCGAAGTAGATCGAAACCGTCCCCGATGCCTGGAAGCCGTACACTGTCACCAGGAGGGGATCGCCTACGGTTCCCGTCGTCGAGGATGTAATCTCATCGAGCAACACCAGGTGCGGGAGGTGGCCCGGGATCGATACATAGACCGCGGCGGTGAACGTATCCGTAGCCGCGGGGGCGGTGGGTGTAATCACGACGTTCACCGGGCCGTAGGCAACGATCTTGGCGCTGAGGGTCGCCGTCACGGTGAAGCCACCGCTTGCGGAGACCGGGACCACAGCGTGGTACGTGGTGATGCCCCCGATGGTAATCGATGGCACCGGAAGGGCGGGGGTGGAGGCGGCAATCGACTGGCCTGCCACGAAGCCTGTCCCGGTGATTGTGAAGATCGAGCCCGAGGCACCCTGGGTGCTTCCGGGAGAGATCGAGATCGCCGGCTCGACGTTCATCGTCGAGTCGGCCGTGATGCCCCCGCTCGGGAACGATACCGATGCCGCGTTCGTCTCCTGGGCGACAATCGCGTAGGAGCTAATGACTGGACTATAGGGCGCGGCACCCGTTGCCTGCGTGCCGCTCAGGGCAGGAACGTTGAAGGACGCCGTCGCCGGAAGGTTTCCCGCTGCCGTCGCCGTGAAGGTTGCGAGCACCGGGGCTCCTGTTACCGGAGACCCACCGAGGGTTGCAGGCGCTTGGTTGAGGTAGAGCGTGACCGTCGCCCCCGCGTCCCAGCCGGTCCCTGAAACCGCATCGGCCGAGCCGACGGTAGTGGGCGTGGTGACGACGAGCGTTGGCGCCGCGGCCGTCACTGTGATCGGCACAGCGGCGGTGTACGTCGCGGTAGGCGCGGAAACACAGCCAGCGTGGTCAGTGACGGCGATGTAGTAGGAGCCAGTCGCGGTCACGACGGCGCCGCCACCAGACAGCGGGACGGCGGCGTTCGTGAACGTGGTGCCGGCGAGGGAAACCTGATAGGTTCCAACCTGCGCAACTGCGCCGGCGAAACCGATAGTGGCGCTGACACAGAAGTAGACAAGCGCGTTCCCTGTGAAGGTTGCTCCGCTAGCGGTTACGACCGTCGAAGCGAGCCCGCCAGCAAACGTGAATACATTGGGGTTCGCGGTCAATGTGAACGGAGCCGTAGTGGGAGGAGCCACTCCTGGCGCCGCGTAGGCTTGAGCTCCGTGAGCTCCTGCGGTCGATGACGCCACCGCGGGCGCCGCCGCAACCGCCACTAGCGCCACCGACAACACCATCAGCGCCGCTACAATCACTGTCAGGACAAGCCCGCCCGTCGTCTTTCCGTTGTTCGTCATCGCTTTCTGTCCCGGCAAGGCCGAGTACTGAGAGGACCGAGTTCGGCCCTGGTATTTAAAACATAGGAACGATTCGTCATAACGAGAGCCGGGCGTAGTCGTCGGACCGACCGGTGGCCCGCCGACACGCGCTCGGGTGGAGAGGCGGTCTCGCCGGGCTCAACGCCCCGGCCATGATGGAGGCGTCGGTCGCTGCCAAGCTCACGCGGCCATTGATCTCGGACGACGACACGAACTCGCCTGGCTCGGAGCATGTCCCGGGCTCTGCCCCGACGAGCGCGCGGAGCCGACCCGCCGCCTCGGCGAGCCGTTCCCCCGGCCGCGGGTGGTCGGAGAGACGAACGAGCGATCGGCGTCGGTCGCTCGCGGGATCGGAGCGGCGCCGAGCGGACTACGCCTTTCGCCCCTTCCTTCCCGGGGCTCGCGACGACGATGCGCGGGAAGCCGACATCGCGGCCCGGTGCGTCTCCTTAGCTAGGAGCAGCAGCGCCTTCGACAGCTTCTCCAGATTCTTGTCGATCCGCAACAGGGTCTTGCCGATGCTTCCGTAGGAGCGGTCCACCCGATCGAACCGTACGCTCATGTCCTCGTGCATCCGGTTGAGGCTCTTCTCCAAGCGTCGGTTCCCGTCCCGAACCTCCGCCCCGACGCCGCGGACCTCGGCCCGGACGCCCCGGACCTCCGCCCCGACACCTTGCACCTCCCGACCGACCCGATCCACCTTCTCTCCCACTTTACGCGTCTCGGCCAGGGTTTCCCTGCCGAGCGACTCCAAGGACCCCAGCCGGGTGTCCATCGAGCCCAGCACACGATTCCCCTGCTCCATCCGCTCCAAGGTTTCGATCGGCAGGCTCCCCCTCCCCACCTCGAAGTCGGTCAGGCCCGGGTCCGGCGGAAGCTCCTCCACCCGCATCACTTCCTTCGGGCGGCTGCGGCCCTCCGAGCCGCTGACGGCCTTGCGGAACTCCTCCAACGTCTCCGGGGGACCCTGGACGACGATCTCGACCCGGTGCGGGTCGTTCTCGTCGTTCACCACGGAGCCGACCAAGCCGCGCTGCTCGGCCTGGTCGCGGACCCGTTCCCGGTAGCCCACCAACTGGACGAGCCCGCGCGCCTCCAGCCGCCACCGTGTGAGTGCTTCCGTCATGCGCCCATGCTCCACACGGGGACCTTCCCATATAATCCTACGCCGGGCAGGACACCTATGTCGGCACACGAAGGTCGACGTCCAATCGCCTCGACCCGCGGCCCGCTCAAGCCTCGGCCTCCTCGTCTTCCTGCGTGACCCGCTCGACCCAGACGATCACGCCCGGCGCCCCGTAATCCTTCTCGGCCTCGAGACGCACCACCTGCGAGTCGTCCCTCCACACGATCCCCGTCAGGCCGTCCAAGCAAGCCCGGCAGAGTTTGTCGAGGTCCGGCCGTCGGGCCGGCCACATCCGCACCTTCTTTGGCGCGCTCTTCGGCTTCGGCACTCGGAACGTCAGCGTCACGGCCAGCGGATCCTCCCATAGGCTCGTCGGCGCGTACTGCTGGGCCACGTCGGAGACGAGGCGCCGCCACACCGCGAGCCCCCGGTTCGCCGACGTGATGTGGACCTTCCCGTCGGCGACGAACCCCCGCGCACTCCCTTGGGGCGCCGGGACCCCCCGAACCTCGAAGGCGATCATATTCACGCTCACGACTTCACCGGGCCCCTTCTCAGCCACTCGCGGACTTCCCCGACAGCCGCCAGTGCCTCCTGTGCCTTGAGCACCAAGCTCTCCCTCAGGCGCTCCGTGAACTTCGCATCCGTCTCGCCATCGGCTGCGTACAGCGCGACCTCGGCGCGCAGCGATTCGTACTCCGCCAGACGAAGCGTGAACCCGATCCTCGCCCAGTCCCTTCCCGCCTCGGGCCCCGGCTCGCCGGAGTTCCCCCCGGCGAGAGTGAAAGGCTGCAGTTGTTCGGGAGACGACTCCGTCGCATGTTGGGGCCGCGGATCGGTTCTCCGTACTGGCTCCGGGGCCGGCTTCGTCATGGGATGGGGCTCAACCTCCCTGTCGGGTCGAGCCGGCCTTGAGCAAGACCCTGCGTGGCGAAATCGCCTCGATTCTCGGTCCCATTCAAGCGTGCGGATCGGCGTTCCGGCTGGCAGGATTCCAGCGCAGCCGGAGCACCGCAGGTCCTTGCGGAGCCTCTCGTCGCGCCCTTCGGCCGTGTTCGGCGCTATCCTCTGTCCCGCTTCGTGTCCCCCGATGGCTCCTGTACCTGTCGACATCACGTTCCCTCGGTCTACGGTAGCCGGTTCGGCGGTGCACCCGGCATAGTCCTTCCGAGGCACGACTCATGCGCGTCTTCCCTACTCAGAGCCACAGCGGCACGTGCGGAGGAGTGACCGACCCTCGCGCCAGCTCTTGGCCGCTACGGTCCACCGCCCCCAGGCGTGCGTCCTTCCCAGGACCGAAACGGAAACAGCGCGAGCCGGCTCGCCGTCGCCCCTTCGGCGTATCCGGGATCGCCAATACGGTGCATCTCGTTCGGCCAAACGTATGGACGAGCGAGGTCGGACCTGCCTCTCGGGTACCCGGGGATCAATCCCCTACGAAATCGCGTTGGAATCCGCTATGCGATTGACCCCCGAAACCAATCTCGGATTATCGTGGGTAGAGGGTATCGCTGCGGGCGCGACACCGCCCTTATTGGCCCCGAAGGCGGTTGTGTTGAGAGGAACCGATGGGGAGGCTCAGCAAGCAGCGCGAACGGGTCGTCGAAGAGCGAATGCGAGCGCACGCCGTGCGCGGCGCAGACCTTACGATCGCGGGTTATGCGCGAGCCGCGGGGGTCGGGTGGGAGACGGCGCGCGGGAAAATCAGGGCCCTTCAACTTCCCGTCCCTTCAGTGGCGGTACGGAGCACGAGCATGAGCACACCAGCCCGCAAGACCGTTCAGCCGACCTTCGGAGCATCCGAGCGAGAAGAGGGGCCGCGGCAGACCACGCTCGGCGAGCCCGTTCCCGAGGGCGGCCCCATCACCATCACCCCGGAGGCGTATCGGAAGGCCTACGAGGAAGCTCGCGCCGCCGGCCCGGAGACGCCGGTACGCATCACGGTCCCGGCATCCCTTCTCGGAACCTCTCGGCCCGTGGAATCGCCGGTGAGCGCCCCTCCGACCAACCCGCGGGCCCTCGCGGCGGAAGGCGCCAAACTCCCGCCCCCGAAGCCAACAACCGGCACTCCGGTCCCTCCCGAGCTTGCCCGTTCGACTGCACCTCCCGTGGTTACACGATACAGCTACGAGGGACTGTTGTACGGCGACGGGCCCTCGCTCCCTGATCCCGACGTCCTGCTCGGATTGGGCGCATTCGACTGGGGTCGCCAAGTAGAGAATCCACTGTCCGGGATCCAGGCGTACATCGCTCACGCACCCCGGGGCATGTCAGAGGAGGTCACCGAACCCGTGGCACGCTTGCTCGCGACCTATTCTTCCATCCGGTCCCGCCCCTTGCCGAGAGCGCCGGAAGGAAACCTGCCCTCTCCCGCCGTCCTTGCGCTCGTGGCCGACGAGGTCCGCGGAGATGTCCTAGACCTGAACGATTTTTGCGTAGTGTGCGCGCGCACGGCGCGATGCCCGCTACCGCCATTTCTTCCCTCGGAGCCGGGGCTCGAAGACCTCGGCCCCCTAATCGAGGACATCAGGCCCCTGATGCACCCCGGGGACGCCCGTCGCCGCTTGAACAAGATCCCGTTCGCACTGGCTCTCTTCTCCGCCGATAGCGAGTGCGTGGCGGGCCGTCTCAAGGAGGGTTTCGAGGGTGCGCTTCTTCTCCCCTACGTTCGGGAGGCGATTGCTAAGGTGATTCTTGAGGCGAACGGAAGAACGGTGGAACGTGTGTTTAGGCGAGTGCTCCGGCGGTATGAGGACGAGCGCCACGCCTGGTACATGTCACCGAAGCCGGGGGGGCCACCCCCGTTCCGCCTACCGGACTTGTTGCGCACACGGATCGAACAGGCCGCCGCCGCCTCGGGAATGACGGTAGAGGAGTACATTCGAGCGCGGGTTCGAGCAGACTCGTTGCCGGACCGCTAGGCTCGTCGCTACGCATCGCCAGTTACGGGGGCCACGAAACCAGAGCGTTAGAAAGTCGGAATAGCGCGACAGTGGGCTTTCGCACAATCCGGCCCCCTCACCCGACCGGGGTGGGGGCTGAACCCTATCGTGTGAGCGACAGTGCCTCCACCAGGGGCCTGACGATTTCGTGAAGTCGCGGTTCTCCCCCGCACTTCGAGGAAACCTACTCCCTCCAGAGCTCCCGCCTCAGTGCCGACACCGCGTCCAGGAACGACGGACGCACCTTCTTCGGATACCACGGCAGCTTCGGCAGCACCGGCGTGGGCCCTTGGGTCTGGAGATACCAGACCCAGATCGCGCTGTACATCCAGAACGCCAGCGAGGCCGCCCGCTCTGGGCCCTTTCCCCTCCATGTCTGCGGCTCCTCGCCGCCCAGGCTCTGCTTGGAACTCCTCAGCGTGCCTTCGATCGGCCACCTCCCGTGGTAATGGCCGATCACCGCCCCGGCACTCAGGGTGAGGTCGGTGGTGAACAGGAAGTCGTCCTTCTCGTGCTCGGTCGGGTCGCGGCTGACCACCACCTGAATAAGGTCCGTCCCGCAGACGTGGTACCAGAGCACCTTACGGGAAAGCAGGAGCCGTTCCTCCAGCCGCCCCCGTCGGTCCACGACCGCCTTCTCCCATCCCTGCTGGGCCTGTGCGGCCCACGCTGCCAAGGAGGGGAGCCGCTCCCCTTTCTTCCTCGGCCGACCTATCTGCCCAGGGAGGTGGGGCGAGGGGAGGGCGTAGAGCGCCGCGTCCCGACGAATCCGCGAGGTGACCTCGGTACGGGGGAGCTCCCACCCCGCCAGCGGAGCGTAGGCCCCGTCGGCGATGAGGTGGAACTCGCGATCCGGAAACCGCTCGGCGAGCCGATGGATGGACTGCGCCGAGAGGTCCAAGAGGGTGGGGCCGCCCTTCCGGTGGAGGCGGACGGCGAGGGGAAGGGCCAACGGCTCGCCGCCCCACGGGAGCTTCACGCGCAGCGCGAGGACAACAAGGTTGAGTCCTCGGTCGTAGACGACGGAGTTCGCGGAGGAGCGGACGGTGTCGCGGAAGATGCCGGCACCCTCGATCTTCCGTCCCCGTCGGTGGAAGAGGGTGTCGTCGAGGAGGAGGGCGATGCGACCGTCCGGGGCGAAGTGACGAATCAGGAGCGTGGCGGTGAGGTCCCAGAGTTCGTCGACGGACCACACCGCGGCCCGCACGAGGCGGTGGTAGGCATCGTGGGGCCGTCGGTAGACGAGACCCCCGCCGCGCATCATTCCCGTGACGGTACGACGGGCGGGGCAGAGGACCCAGGCGGTGAGGAGTTCCCCGAAGATCGAGAAGGTAGGGGCGGTGAAGAGTGAGGCGAACAGCGCGAGGAGGCCCGTCCACGCTTCAGTGGTCGGGCGGTGGGTCCGCTGGACCGGCGCGTTCTTGAGGAGAGATCGCTCCGTTAGGATTGCAGCCGCAAGGCTGCCCCCGATGGCGTTGGGCTTCACACCATTGCGTCTCGGGGTTACTATCCATCGATGAGGCTCCACTCGCAGGAGTGGGACGTCTCGGGAGGCTCAGTTCACCGGACCGCCAGGACAGGCCAAAATGTGCGAAACTGCACTTCCACCGACTGTTCCATTACTCGTATCTCGCATGGGCCGGATGGGCGGAAGGTGAGTCTTCGCGCGACGAGACTGGGTAACGAGATTCAGTGCGGTGCCGCCCTTTGTGGATTCGGCGGTCCATGAGTGCGGGTCTCGAGGGGGAGCTCCGGCCCGTCAATCAATCGCGATATACCACACCTCGGCCCACGAAGGTCAGAGAAGACGCCTCAGGTCACCAGGAGCGATGCCGGCCTCGCGGAGAATCGCCCTCAGCGTTCCCCGGGAGATCTCCGGATGCATGGGAACGGAAACCGGACGTGCGACACCCGGCATGCGCACGTAGACATGGCTTCCCTTCTGGTGGAGGGCGATACCGCCGGCTCGAACGAGCGCCTGCAGGACTTCCCGCCCGCTCAAACGAGGCAGGCTGGGCATCTACGCCGGAAGGAGTTCGAACCGCACGCGCAGAGCATTCGCAGGAGCCGGGGCAGGAGGAACGCCACCCTCCTTGGCTAAGGTCTCGAGGTATCCTTCGAGGGCCTCCGCGAAATTCCTCCGAGCCTCTTCGAGCGTCTTCCCCTGTGAAATACACCCGGGAAGTTCCTCCGATTGCGCTACGAAGAAACCCCCCTCGTCCCGCCAGATCCTGGCCGTAAATGCCATCTCACGAGAAAGAGTGCGCCCACCTATAACCGTTCCTCGGGGGACGACCTTGAGTCAACGAGGGGTCGTGTTCCAAAGTCGGTTGGTCAACGACCACCGATTTCAATCGGTGGCTTGCACTACCAATTTCCGTCCAGGGGTTGGTTCCCCAGAAAACGCCGTCTTACCGACGGTACGGAGCGCCATGGGCCGGTCGACTTCGGGGTTCCAATCCCTACCCGCACGGGCGGGAAGCGGCCCGACTCGGAGGGAGGCATCAAAGGTGTTTCCGCCCCGTCCTTGCGGACGCGAGGCCCCCCGAGTCTGGTGCGTATGCCCGTCGGTTCCCAATCTTCAACCGTTGCTCCCTTGCGGGAGTGCCTTACCCCTTGCGGGGTGTTCGGGGGCGGGCGCACCCTGCGCCGAGCGTGCTCGTTCCCATCGGAGGGGAACTCGCTCGGCTGTATGCCGGGGCCATCGCTCCGGGAAACAAGTAGGTGTCGGCGCTCCTCCCCCCATTGAAATGGGGGGTCTCCGCGCCGAGAGGGTTCTATGGTACGTGTTCAGCTTCCCCGGTAGCCTGACGGGCTGAGCGCGCTGATTCTCCTCCAGCGCAAAGTGGAAATCCGGGTTCGTTCGCTCCTTCGGAGCGAGGAACTCGTGGCCGCTATTCTGGCTCCGTTGCGCCTGACCCCGGAGAATGAAAACGATCAGATCGTCGTTTCCAAGAAGGGACTCCGAGAGCTGGAGCGTCAGGCGGAGGAATGGGCTCGCGAGAACGAGCGACTGCGGAGAGAGAATGCGGAGCTCCGTCGGCGCTTGCAGGTCCACGAGAATCCGAACGTCCCTCCGAGCGTGCGGAACCACTCACCAGGCTACTCCCGGACGCGTCCCCTCGTTCCGTCCGACGAGCGCAAGAAGCCGGGGCCGAAGCCCGGCCACGAAGGAGTCACCCGCCCGCCGCTGACCCCGGACCAGCGGGTGGCCCTCACCGCCTCCCGCTGCGGGAAGTGCCGTAGCGAACACCTTCGGTTCCGAGGCACCGAGACTCGGCAGGAAGTGGAGGTGGTCCGGAAGCGGGTGGTGACGGAATACGAGCAGGCCGTCTACGACTGTCTGGACTGCGGAGCCGAGGTTCGTTCGACGCTCCCGGACGGACGGGAGCCGGCCGGGTATGGCCCGCTGCTCCAGACGGAGATCGTGCTGGGGAAGATCGAGGAGCGGCTTCCGTATCGGAAGCTCGAGGAACGGTTGGAGCGCGAGGGCATCCCGGGGTGCCCGGCCACGATCCAGGCGGTCGTCTGGGGGGCGAGCGATAAGCTCCGAGGGGAGGAGGCGACAATCCTCCAGCGCCTCCGGGCCTCGCCGTGGGTCCACGCCGACGAGTCCGCGTATCGCATCGATGGCCGAAAGGTGTGGATCTGGGTCTTTTGCACCGAGGCGGATCTCTTGTTGGTGATTCGACCGAGTCGGGGGCGGGAGGTGGTCGAGGAGGTGTTGGGGAAGGACTACACCGGCCAGATTGTCTGCGATGGGTGGAAGAGCTACATCGGCTGGGTCTTGCAGCGGTGTTGGGCGCATCTGCTGCGGTATGCGAAGGCCGGGGCGGAGGAGAGCGCGGAGGGGAAGGAGTTGTATGGGGCGCTCTGCGCGTTGCATGCGGAACTGACGGAGAGGGTGAAGGAGGTCTCCCGACGAACGTTGGCGTGGAGGCTTCGGAAGGGCGAGCGGGTCCTGCAAGGACTGCTGGATCGGTACGGGGAGAGCGAGGCGCCGGGGCTGGCGAAGGTGATGACGTATCTGCGGAACGGGATGCCGTGGTGGCTGACGTTCCTCAAGCACCCGGGGATGGAGGCGACGAACAACCGCGGCGAAAGGGGTCTTCGGGAAGCGATCGTCATCCGGAAGATCATTGGGACATTGCGGAACTGGAAGGGGGCGAAGGCGCTGGCCCGACTCCTGAGCGTGCTCGGGACATGGAAGTTGCGTGGAGAGAATCCGGCGACGCAGCTCTACGCGACGCTCAGTTGACCGGCCGCCCCGTCAGGGGCTGAACACATACGGGATTTTAATGTCCGACATAGCCCGTCTGTGATTTTATTGATTCCAGTGTGATTTCAATCCAGTGGCAGGCCGCAGTCCTGCGCTCGACCTGCCCCGATCCAGGGCACAGCCTGCCAGCTACGCCCTGTCTGGCGACGAAAGGCAGAAGGCTTCGCGGCTGTTTGTCCGGGGCAATGTGGCCGACACCTGACGCCCACGGATCCAAGCGCCTCAGGGCCGCGTCCTCCCGGCTCGCCGCGGAGACCGCGCCCAGCGGCCGAACGGACTGCCAGATTGAGAAGGCTCTGGCATTCATCCGCAGAGGCAGGGTCGATGAGAGCCCAATGCCGACGCCGTGTGGCGCGGGGCCGCTGAAACCAGTGCGGATTGGGGCAACTCCCGAGCCGGAGGACTTGCACGCTGGACGCCCAGTTCCTTCGACCTTTTCGACGTTCGCGCTGTGTCAGAAACACCGCCGGGAGCATACGATTCGAGAGGCGAAGCTGGAACCCTAGGTGTCTTGGGGGAACCCAGGGAAGCTGTACTCGTCCTGTCGGACCCGACCCGCCTCCACCGTAGCCTTCACTTGGGCAGGACACCTCGATGTCCGGGGTCAGCAGGCATGTTGGGGGGTCGAGCTCAACCACTTTCCGCGAGTGGGACTTCCGCCATCCATCTTTAGCGATAGAGGGGCATTTTAGCCACAGCGTCATTGCGAGTCGCTCGGCGCTCGGTTCGGTTACGTCGTCTTCACGTCTACGGGAGGAGGTTGGTTGGGCGACTCGGCAGCGCTTGGCTCAAACTCCTTTCTCGGAAAGATGATCGGGGTGGGCACGATGCCCGGCATCTTAGCGGCGCGGGAGAGCATCGAGAGGGGAATCATGACATCCTCCCCCAACCCCCCCTCCACCAGCATCATGAACTCC